>JALWJW010000118.1 GCA_026996935.1 Hyphomicrobiales bacterium | reverse complement strand
TTTCTGGCCCTTGCCAACCGTATCTAAAATTTCACGCGCTGCCATGGATACTTCGGCAGTATCAATACCATATGGGCAAAAAACGGAACAGCGACGGCACTGTGAACATTGATGGAAATAATCATACCATTCATCAAGCACATCTTCAGTCAGATCGCGTGCACCAACCAGCTTGGGTACATATTTACCCGCTGTCGTAAAGTAGCGACGATAAACCGAGCGCAACAGGTCTTGCCGGGCAACAGGCATGTTTTTGGGATCACCTGTTCCCAGAAAGTAATGACATTTATCCGTACAGGCACCGCATTTTACACAAGCATCCAAATAAACTCTGAAACCGCGATACTTGGTTAAAAGATCACCCATCTTATCAATGGCAACGTCGTGCCAGTCATCGACCAACTCTCCGGGGAAGCCGAGTTTTTCCTGATGCGCAGGACTTGCTTCAAACGTATGCAAATCTTTCATTGCACCAGGTTTTAGAGCAGGAACAGCAAGTGGATCCAAATAATCATCCACTGTTGGGGCGCTTGTCGTATTGCTCCCAGTTGGAGCACCTGTAATTGTGTCAGTCACGTCTTCAACCTCTCAGTAAGCCAATTGGCTTCATTCTTATTTTTCTAGCTCAGCCGCCCACGGAGCGATATGGCGTTTTTCACGTGGATTATCGACCATGTTACGGCTTGGGCTAAAGAAAACACCCGGTGCATGCAGGAGTTTTGAAAATGGGAAAATAATCATCAAAGCTGCAACCAGTCCAAGATGTACCAATACCGGGGTATCTGTTGGAAGCGGTTGCCAGTCAAAATACATCAGTCCGAGGAAAAACTGTTTGATACCAACAATATCTGTATGAGAAACATATTTCATTATCAGGCCGGAAAAACCGATAAAGAAAAGTAGTATCAACATCAAATAGTCAGAAGGGGACGAAATATAACGAACCCGTGCCACAACAATGCGGCGAATGAATAGGCCGATAATACCGATAAGCATGACAAAGCCAGCATATTTGCCAAAGGGCTGAACCCAATTAACCCAAGTCCAGATCAAACTGGTTGTATCGGTGAAATAACGGAAATGGCGTAGCAATACCAGGGCAAGGCCGAGATGGAACATCATACTGAAAACCCAAATCCATTTATTGGATTTAAACAAGCTCTCAAATAACGTTACTTCTTTAAACATACGAAACCACACACCAGGTTTTGTTGTTGGGGCTGGGGTGGTTGGAATTTTTAATGGGGCAGGGATTGACCAATATTGTTTGATACGCATCGCAATGCCGCCAACAAGCGTTAGCGTGGCAACATAAAATAGGATTGCATAAATTGTCGTAAGCACGAGCCTCACCCCTCAATCTGATCTAACGACCAAATTCTCACATAAATCTTTTATTTTAAATTCTCTCGCTGCACTTTTATTGAAAAAGTCCAGCGAGAGATTTGTTTCTAAATATGGTCAGTCAATGCCTGACCAGAAATTGTATTAGATACAACCTGTTGGCTTAGGCAAACCAGCAATTTTACATGCTTGTTTAGCTGGGCCATATGGGAACAAAGTGTAAAGGTATTTGTTTGAACCTTTTTCTTTGCCCATTGTTTTCTTAAGCGCTTTTACAAGAACACGGATCGCAGGGGCGATTTGGTATTCGTCATAATATTCACGCAAAAAGTTGACAACTTCCCAATGCTCATCTGTCATTTCAATGCCTTCATCCTTGGCAAGAATGGCAGCAACATCATTGTCCCACTGTGTGAGGTCTGAGAGGTAGCCTTCTTCGTCATGTTCAATGGTTTTACCATTCACTTCGTAAGCCATTTTTAGTCTCCTTTAAAAATACTGGCCTTCCAGCCACTTCACAGATTTTCATCTGTATTCATTTTGTGCCGAGCTCAAAACGAACCTGGCACGATTACTTTAAAGCCAAGAATTAACCGCGTGATGTTCTGCTGCCAGCTTGACGAACCCGTCATATCCGACAACACTCACACCATCAGCTACCTTGTCTTCACTAATTCCGCGTGCTGCTAAATCAACACCCAAAACAAATACTGTTGCCCCGGCTGCTGCAATTTGGCTTGCAGCTTGTGTGCCCTTGATCGCGCCATAAACGCCATCTTCAATCATAAGAACCGCATCATCATCGTTTGCATGGGCAAGACATGATGTGAGGTCGTTCTTTTGGAACGGTGATTTATTGACAGTATGTAAAATGCTCATCGTAAAATCCTCTTAGAAGCTCATTATAACGTCTTGCTCGGCAAGAACAGTCTTCAATTCGTCGCGGCTGACAAGACGAATAGATGGTTTTTCAGCCCAATCATCGTCTTCATCTTCGTAAACCAAATCCATAAGATCATCAGCCGTAAGGCCGCGTTCTTCCAGGGATTCTTTCTCAACATATAGTTTCGTTACATCATAATCACCGAGCGCTTTAAACGCTGGTGAAAAGTTTTTAATACCGATGCCTGCTGTGTCCTGGCCTTTGGTTAGCTGAAACACACCATCATCAACAAATGCCAATGATACGTCCTGATCAAATGCAGCACCGATCAACACAACCTCAAGGGCTTCAAGTGCGTAAATTGTGCCATAAGGGGCTTTACGGTTCATGTACATGAACTTTTTGATGTCGCCACCGTCTTCCATATCTTCACTCATAATATCGTAACTCCTTAATCGCCAAACGTCACCAGGCGATCAGCCTGAATGCCAGCTTCAATCAATTGTCCAAGGCCCGAAATACGGAAACCTTCAGCAATATTGTCAGCGTCCTTACCTTGGCGCTTTGCTTCATTCTCATCAAGAATGCCGCGGCGCTGGGCTGCTGCAATACAAACAACCATGTCCAGATTGTGCTCTTTAGCAAGCTCTGACCAGTTGTTTTGAATGTGACGATCATCACCAGGTGGAACCGTTAGGCGCGTACCATTGTTCACACCGTCGTGGTAGAAAAACACGCGGATAATCTCGTGACCTTGTGCAATAGCTTCTTTCGTAAACTGATAAGCACTATCAGAAGCCTGATGGGTGTATGGCCCTTCGTTGACGACTACTCCAAATTTCACTGTGTCGCTCTCCTAATCGTTAGTTGTTATATGCGTTAATTTGTATGCTAAGATGTTCTAATATATGAATAAAATAATATAACAGTTTGGGTAAAAAAGGGGCCGCACGCTTTTATAATTAAGCCGCGTGCGGCCTCAGATTTGCTTAGAAGTGAATATGTGCAGACATATTCATTGTTTTACGAGCACCTGTCCATGTGTCGAGGTGATGTTTGGTAAATGCCAGCTCTGTCATTTCAAAGAAACGAGGCCAACCGATGCGTTCAATCCACTCGCCCATACGTTCAAAGTCCTTAGCGTCTGCTTTATAGCATTCAAGGATTTTCTTAACGATGGCATTCACTTCTGGCCAATGCGGTGCATTGTTAGGCAGGTTCGCAACAACCAATTTATGGAAAGATGGTTTTGAACGAGCGTTTGAGTGTTTACCACCAACCCAGATAGCCAGTTTGGTAGACTCTTCGCCATTAATTTGCATTGGCGGACAAGGTGGGTAACAGGCACCACAACAAACACATTTCTTCTCATCAACTTCAAGAGAAGGTTTGCCATTGACCATTGCCGGGCGAATAGCTGCCACAGGGCAACGAGCCACAACAGATGGGCGCTCACATGTTGCTGCAACCAGATCGTGATTGATCTTTGGTGGTTTGGTGTATTGCACATTAACCGCAATATCGCCCTGGCCACCACAGTTGATCTGACAGCAGGATGTTGTAATGCGAACCCGGTTAGGCATTTCTTCCTGAACGAATTCATCATGGACCAAGTCCATAAGGCCTTTAACAACGCCAGAAGCATCAGTGCCTGGAATATCGCAGTGTAGCCAACCTTGAGTGTGTGAAACCATAGAGATTGAGTTGCCTGTACCACCGACAGGGAACCCGCCTTTGCCAAGTGCTTCAATCAAAGGATCAACTTTTGACTGGTCAGAAACCATGTACTCAATGTTTGAGCGTGTGGTAAACCGTACGTGACCATCAGCAAATTCATCGCCGATTTCACATAGTTTGCGGATAGTATATACGTCCATTTGACGTTGTGTACCTGCGCGTACTGTCCAGATTTCTTTGCCGTCTTTGGCTACATGGTGCAAAACACCAGGGCGTGGACGATCATGCCAATCCCAATTGCCAAATTCTTCCTTCATTAAAGGATGCATATATTGGAAGGGATCGGGAACACCGACCTCATCTGGTTCGCGAGGTGTTGCTGCTGCTTCACTCATTTTCTTCTCTCTTACTTTTAACAGGGCTTTGCGTACAACTCACTTGTTGAACGCAAAGCGCCTTTATTTAAGCTATTGATTTCGCTACTTATTATTCAGCAGCTACTGTCAGACCGGCTTCGCGAGCTTTACGTTCGAAGTATTTATCAGCTTCATCTGTAAAGTCGTCAGTACGAACATAACAAGAAGTCCGCGGATGGTTGACCATGTTTGGATCTGGCTCAACACCAACAGCTTCCAGAAATGCAGGAAGCCCAACACGATCAATTGTTTCACCAACACGTTCATGTTCAAGCGCATTATCAGCAAAGAAATCGATACATTCGCCGGCAAATTCTACCAACTCTTCGTAATCTTCATCTGTTTCAAGCTTGATGAACGGTTTGATCACTGTACCCATCAAATCACCGATTTTCAAAGCGCGTTTACCACCCATAAGGATAGAAGCACCTTTGTCATCGCCAGGAGACAGAGCTTTAGTCATGACGTTCAGGCAGTGCATACAACGAACACAAGATTTGTTGTCCACTTCAAGAGTGTCATCATCGTTCAAGCTTAGAGCACGTGTTGGACACATAGCGATAACTGAATCGATTGTGTACTTACGGCCAGCTTTTGCGACGTACTTTTTAACTTCTTCCTGATTGACTTTCATGTCATCGCGCCATGTGCCGATAACAGCAAAGTCAGCACGGTGGATTGCGTTTACACAATCGTTCGGGCAACCGGAGAATTTAAATTTAAATTTGTATGGAAGAGCAGGACGGTGCATTTCATCGAGATATTCATCGATGATGTCACGGTGCGCTTTTTGCTCATCATAACAAGACATTTCACAGCGGGCATGGCCCACACAGCTCATTGCAGTACGAAGAGCTGGACCGGCACCACCAAGGTCAAAACCGATTTTGTTCAACTCATCAAATGCTTTTTGGGTGTTTTCAGTTGTACAACCCTGGAACATGATGTCGCCAGATTGGCCATGAAAAGCAATAAGGCCTGAACCATATTTTTCCCAGATATCACACATTTCACGCAGAAGGTCTGTCGTGTAGTGGTTACCAGGAGCTGGCATAATGCGAAGAGTATGAAACTCTTTAGAAGCTGGATAATCTTCTGCAACTTCAGAAAAACGAGGAATGATACCACCGCCATAACCAAATACAGAAACGGTGCCGCCTTTCCAGAAGCCCATTTTCTTTTGGTATGAATGCTCAAGCTGACCCAAAAGGTCATTCATCATAGGAGCATAAGTAGCATCCTTGGTGTCGCGCAGTCTTTTTAGTCCAGTTACAAAGCTTGGCCATTTGCCGCC
>JALWJW010000117.1 GCA_026996935.1 Hyphomicrobiales bacterium | reverse complement strand
TCGCCATAAATGCTGCCTTGAATAGTGTCATACCCATCGCCACCATCAATCGTATCGGTGCCATCATTGCCGACAACGATAAAACTATCATCACCCGCACCGCCCGATAAATCATCATTGCCCGAGCCACCTTCAATGCCATCATTACCGCTGGTGCCGATAATGGTATCATTGCCTGCCCCACCATCAATCCGTTCGATGCTGTTTAAAACGATACCTGTAGAAAAGTCTAAATTGTCATCACCTGATGTTGCCACAATGCGGTCATAGCCTGCACCGCCATCAACTTCTTCAACATTGTTCCAGTTTGACGCGGTTGAGTTGACCCCGAAAACATCGCCATAAATACTGCCTTGAATGGTGTCATACCCATCGCCACCATCAATCGTATCGGTGCCATCATTGCCGACAACGATAAAACTATCATCACCCGCACCGCCCGATAAATCATCATTGCCGCCATTGCCTCTTATGGCATCATTTCCAGCTAAACCAATAATTTGGTCGTCATTTTCAGTACCATTTAGAATATTGTCTGCTGAATCCCCGGTAATAATCGCCATTTAGCTGTCTCTCATCTAAAAAATAAAAATTTGGCGACAAACTAGCAAATGAAAATTTCTGTCCGCTTACGGAATAAAATAAAAGTTTATCCAATATTTATCAAAACGTTCTCCCGATCAACCCTGCAAATCAAATCAAAAAACCTAACTAACTATTGTGATACACCGATAAATAAGCAATCTCAGTATCTAACTACTGATTCTTATTCTCGGCACTTTCTCGGCACTGGCCTTTTCTATGTTAAATATTTTAAAAGACGTTTTTGGCTTTAATCATTTTCGTGATGGGCAACAAGAACCAATCAAAGAAATTCTTGCTGGTAAAAACGTCTTTTGCGTTATGCCGACAGGGGCTGGCAAATCGCTCATCTTTCAGGTACCCGCCCTGATGGGCCAGGGCCTCACCATTGTCGTTTCCCCTCTCATCGCTTTGATGCAAGATCAGGTAAACGCTTTGAAGCTTTTAGGGGTGGAAGCTGAAGTTCTAAACTCCACCCTGACTCCCGAACAAAACACCCAGGTTTGGAGCAATATTCGCAACAGCAAAACCCGCCTATTATATCTAGCTCCCGAACGCCTGATGAACGGGGGCACTTTACAGGCTCTGCAAAATATCGATGTAAAATTAGTCGCGATCGATGAAGCTCATTGTATATCACAATGGGGCCCGTCATTTCGCCCTGAATACGAAATGCTCACCGATTTAAAAAGTCACTTCCCCAGTACGCCCATTATAGCCCTAACCGCCAGCGCCGATAAAGCGACTCGAAACGATATAGCAGAAAAACTTTTCAATGGTGACGTAACAACTTTTGTCTCAGGCTTTGACCGCCCCAATATCACCTTGTCCGTTGAACCAAAAGCAGGCTGGAAAAGACAACTCCTAAGTTTTGCCAAACAACACAAAGGCCAAAGCGGAATCGTATATTGCCTGTCACGCAAAAAAACTCAAGAAGCTGCCGAACTCTTGGTCGATGAAGGTTTTACCGCCTTGCCTTATCATGCCGGCATGAGCAAAGAGGCCCGCGAAGAAAACCAATCTCGATTTGTCAAAGAGCAAAACATCATCATGACCGCCACCGTGGCTTTCGGCATGGGCATTGATAAACCCGATGTCCGCTTTGTTTTCCATACCGATTTGCCCTCATCCATGGAAGCCTACTATCAGGAATTTGGCCGCGCTGGCCGTGATGGCGAACCAGCAGTTGCCCACATGCTTTTTGGCCTTGATGATTTACGCACCCGCCGTCAATTCATCGAACAGGATGCGCGCGATGATGCCTCTAAACGGCGTGAGCACAAACGCCTCGATGCCCTTGTAGCTTATTGCGAAGCACCGACTTGTCGGCGGCAATTTTTACTGACCTATTTCTCCGATGATAGCGAGCCCTGTAACAATTGTGATGTCTGTCTAAACCCGATCGATCTTGTTGAAGGCACTCGCGAAGGGCAAATGGCACTCTCGGCCATCGTGCGCACAGGTCAGCGTTTTGGTCCAGCCCATATTGTCGATATTCTCGTTGGGGCCAACACGGCACGCATTCGCCAACTTGGTCACGATAAATTGCCCACATGGGGCGTTGGTGCAGCCCATAGCAAACAACAATGGCGCAGCATTATTCGCCAACTTGTTGCCACGCAATTCATTCATTTAGACGTGGCCGAATTTGGTGGCCTGTCTATCACCGCCACTGGCCGCGATTTATTAAAAGACCAAGCCAGCTTTTCTTACCGCCCCTTGCCAAAAACATCGGCAACAGACCCGCTACGTAAAAAACCAATCGCCGAAGATCTTAACTTTAGCGATGAACAACGAACGCTGCTCACTGCCCTGAAAGAAAAGCGCACAGAACTGGCAGCAGAAAAAAACGTCCCCGCCTATCTCATCTTTAACGACAAAACCCTCCGCGACATGGTGGCGAAAAAACCACTGACCCTTGACGAGTTCGCCGATGTTCACGGGGTTGGTGCAGCTAAATTAGAACAATTTGGCCAAACCTTTATCTCCATCATTAAAGAACACTCAGGCAGCCAATAAAACCTTTAGACCTATTGTTCCAAAGCACCCGGTTTGCGCTTGGTTTTTGATGGCTTGTCACCAGCAATTTTCATCAATTGATCCTGCACATGAACGAACCTTTGCACCGCCCGAGAAACAATCAACCCTGATTGCGGTGCAAAACACTCATATTGTTTTTTGTCCTGCCCCGGTGTGGTTAAAATAGTGGCAAGCAACACACCCTCTTCAACCTGAGCGCCGCAAGCTTTATGAAACAAAACCGTGCCGGAAACTTCAGCCCGAATGACCTCAATATCATCAAGCGGCGCAACAACCCCGTTCCAATCAACATCACCAGCAGGTTTTTGAGCAATGATGCCACGGTACTTAAAAAACTCGATCAAACCCTTTGCATCTTTAAAGGCAAGTTCTTTGCTGACATCTCGTTCGCCTCGATATTCCAATGTTGAAGCTAGGCGCTGATCGCTTTTAGGTTCGCTACAATGACGCCATGCATAGGAGACCGCTTCATCAAAAGCTGAACTTTCACCATCTGCAATAAAAACCGCATCAAGCCCCATTGCAGTTGCCAGATCTTTAGAGCCTGGCCAAAACTCATCGCACACATAAGCATATAATAGCGCCTCGCTGTCACAATGCAGATCAAGCACAATATCAGCTTCAAGCGCCATAGCCAACAAATTGGCCTTAAGACGATCCACAGCTTTTAAATGCTCGCTATTCTCATAAAGACTCTGCCGGTCATCGTATGAAATCAGTGGGAAATTACGATTGAAGTTTTCTCGCCCACCAAACTCAAACCGCCCCTGATTCATCGAAAACAGCTTTTGGTCGGCCCCAATCGGGTTGGCACTGGGAACAATTGTGATATTCCCTGCAATCAAACCCTGCTGCTCAAACCCGCGTAACATCTCAGATAAAAAATGCAAAACCGCCGTACCCGGTAATTCATCAGCATGTAATGCAGCCTGCAAATAAACCCTAGAAGCATTGGGATCAGAACCGGCAAATCGCAAAACAGGCACCTGCCATTCAACGCCTGCCGTATCACCAGAAATCTTTAAATATTCTATTATCATCACACACTCCTTAAAAAACGCTATTCTGTTCTGGTCACCAATCTGAGCGGATCATTCTACATATGCTGAAATTACATAAAAATTAATCAAGTAAACTCTAAAAATTATTCGTTTTTATTTTTCAAATTTAACTTATAAGTTAACGGTACACAACAAACAAAAGTCAATTCATCATGACAACACAAACAAAAACAGGCCCCCTTAACGGCATTCGTGTTCTCGACCTGACACGCATATTGGCAGGACCAACCTGCACCCAGCTATTTGGCGACCTTGGCGCTGACATTATCAAAATCGAGCGCCCACTATCTGGCGATGACACACGCACATGGGGACCGCCCTTTGTTAAAGACGAACACGGAAATGACAGCCGCGAAAGCGCCTATTACCTCTGCGCCAATCGCAACAAGCGCTCTGTTGCCATCGATATATCAGACCCGAAAGGGGCCGCTCTCATAAAGCAATTGGCACAACATTGTGATATACTGATTGAAAATTTTAAAGTTGGTGGCTTGAAAAAGTACGGGCTGGATTATGCCAGCCTGAAAGATGAATTTCCCAACCTGATTTATTGTTCTATCAGCGGCTTTGGTCAAACAGGCCCCAACGCCCATAAAGCTGGTTATGACTTAATGGCCCAGGGCTATGGCGGCATGATGAGCCTGACGGGGGAACCTGATGGCGAACCCATGAAAGTTGCCGTTGGCGTGGCCGATGTGGTGTGCGGCATGTATGCCTCCACCGCTATTTTAGCGGCCCTGCGCCATCGTGATTTAACCGGACAAAGCCAACATATTGATTTGGGCCTGGTCGATACGCAAATTTCCTGGCTGATAAATGCTGGCACCAATTATCTGACCGACCACCAGCCACCCAAACGCCAAGGCAACCAACACGCCAACATTGTGCCCTATCAGGTTTTTAAAGTGAGCGATGGCCATATCATTGTGGCTGTTGGCAATGATGGACAATATCAACGATTTTGCCAATTGCTGGACCACCCGCAATTGGCAACTGATAAACGCTTTGCCACCAATCGCGCCCGCCTTGAGAACAAAGAAATCCTTGTGCCGCTTCTCAAAGACATTTTACTTGGCTGGGAAAAACACGATCTATTAAAAAAGATGGACGATAACGGTATTCCCGCAGGGCCCATCAATACGGTGCCAGAGGTTTTTGAAACCGATCAGGTCAAAGCCCGCGACATGAAAATAACCATGGACCACCCAACAGCGCAATCTGGATCAGTTGACCTTATTGGCAACCCGCTCAAACTGAGTGAAACACCCGTACAATATAACCGACCACCGCCTTTACTCGGTGAGCACACCAAAGAAGTTCTCAGTGAGCTTTTAGGACCAGAAACATACCGCAAAGCAAAAGCAGATAATATTATCGACTAAATACATTTCCCAAAATCCTAAAGAGCAAACTCATGTTTCTATTATCTGATGAACAAATCCAAATCCAACAAACCGCGCGCCGTTTAGCCAACGACGTGTTTAAACCCAAGGCAGCAGAAATTGACAAATCCGAACAATACCCTTGGGATAATGTGCAAGTGCTTACCGACCACGGCCTGATGGGGATGACCATTCCTAAGCAACACGGCGGCTTGGGCTTAAACTATATGGATGTTGTCTTGGTGGTTGAAGAAATCGCTTGCGTTTGCGGGGTTACCGCACGCATTGTTGTTGAAGGAAACATGGGAGCCATTGGTGCCATTACCAAATACGGCAATCGAAAACAAATAGACCGCATCGCCCCCTTGGTCCTTGCCGGTGACAAGCCCGCCATTTGCATTACAGAACCTGGCTCTGGTTCAGCGGCCACGCAAATGACCACCACCGCCGTTAAAAAAGGTGATAAATATATTCTCAATGGCACTAAACATTGGATCACTGGTGGCGGGGTTTCAAAAACCCATCTGATCTTTGCTCAAGTTGAAGAAAATGGTGAGCGTAAAGGGATCGGCGGATTTATCGC
>JALWJW010000116.1 GCA_026996935.1 Hyphomicrobiales bacterium | reverse complement strand
GGTGTTTCGCGATCAGATTGCGGCAAAATCTTTAGCTGATATTCGCAAAGATGAGAAATTGTTTGAGTTTGCTCAGGCAGGTGGTAAAGCCGCATTTGCCGTTAATTGTACACCATGCCACGGTTCTGGCGCGCAAGGTGGTCCAGGTTATCCAAACCTGAACGATGATAACTGGTTGTGGGGTGGTAAACTTGAAACCATTTATACCACGATTAAGCACGGCATTCGTGTTGAATCTGATGAGGATACAAAAACGTCTGAAATGCCCGCATTTGGTGCTGATGAAATCTTGGAAAAAGATCAAATCAAACAAGTTGCCGCATTTGTAGGCAGTTTGTCAAAACAAGAAGTCAATGCTGAAGATGCCAAGAAAGGGGCTGCAGTTTATGAAGAAAACTGTGCTTCCTGTCATGGTGAAAAAGGTAAGGGCGACAAAGACGTTGGTGCGCCAGATCTTTCTGATGCCATTTGGCTTTATGGTAAAACTCAAGCTGAAATCATTAATCAGATTTCAAAACCAAAACATGGTGAAATGCCAGCTTGGGCCGGTCGTTTGGATGACGTTACAATTAAAGAATTGGCAATCTATGTTCACGCCCTTGGTGGTGGTGAATAAACAAGGCTATTTAACATAGCAAATTGTCGCAAGGTATTGAACTTCAGGCTTTGCGACAACTATTTAAGTAACAGGGACCAGTCAAGCACTAGCTCGGCTGGTCTCGCTCCTTAAGGCAACATAGAAAGCTTTAGACCAATGGTTACTGTTCACAATGAAGTCGAAAGACTGGACGTTGAGCCAGTAAATGCAAAAGAAAACCGCCAGCTTTTTGCAGCCCGCAAAAAAATATTTCCAAAGCATGTAAAGGGCACATTCCGTAACCTTAAATGGGTTATTATGGCGATTACTTTGGGAGTTTATTATATTACACCGTGGATCCGCTGGGAAAGAGGAGCAGGTTTACCAGATCAAGCCGTCTTACTGGATCTGGCCAATCGACGGTTTTATTTTTTCGCAATCGAAATCTGGCCGCAGGAATTTTATTATGTGGCCGGCCTTTTAATTCTGGCTGGTATTGGCCTGTTTCTTATAACCTCAACTGTCGGGCGTGCCTGGTGTGGTTATTCTTGCCCGCAAACAGTCTGGGTTGATCTTTATGTGGCGGTGGAACGTTGGGTTGAAGGTGACCGCAATGCGCGAATTAAGCTTGATAAATCACCTTGGACGCTGATTAAATTCAGAAAAGCGATCCTTAAACATTTCATATGGTTGCTCATCGCATTTTCAACAGGTGGTGCGTGGATTTTCTATTTTGCCGATGCACCAACCCTTTTTGTTGAGTTTTGGACTGGAAAACTACCTTTTGTCGGCTATGCGACTGTAGGTGTCTTGACCGCAACAACCTATCTTTTTGCAGGTTTTGCTCGCGAACAGATTTGCACATATGCCTGTCCCTGGCCACGTATTCAAGGTGCAATGCTCGATGAGCACTCCTTGATTGTAACTTACAATGCCTGGCGCGGCGAACCGCGGACTTTGAAAAAGAAAGAACGTGAGAGATTGGGCGACAAGGCTGGTGATTGTGTAGATTGTAATGCATGTGTCGCGGTTTGTCCGCAAGGTATTGATATTCGCGACGGTGCCCAGTTGGAATGTATTACCTGCGCTTTGTGTATTGATGCCTGTAACTCGGTGATGGACAAAATCGGTAAACCACGCGGTTTGATTTCCTATGCAACTTTATCTGATCATGCCAATAGTAAACATTCTACCTGGCAGTCGTTTATTCGGCCGCGTACTTATGTTTATATTGCGATTTTCAGCGCGATCTCTATAGCATTGGCTGTAACATTAATGATGCGCTCGCGCCTTGATGTTTCTGTCTTGCATGACAGAAATCCACAATTTGTCCGTTTATCGGATGGCTCAGTTCGAAACGGCTATACAGTTAAAATTCTCAATATGGTACCAAGATCCCGTACTTTCACGGTTACCATTGATGGAATTGAAGGGGCCAAAATGAAAGTTGCCGGCAGCGATAAGCCCGCTGCGAAAACATTTAAAATCAAAGTTGATCCTGATAAGTTAAGATCATTTAGAGTGTACATCACAACTAAACAAAACGCCCTGCATCAGGCGCGCTCTGATATCAAATTTTTGATTAAAGATACTACGAGCAAAGAAAGTACTTCTTATGACGCCATATTTGTAGGACCTAACAAATGATAAAATCCATACTCAATTTTTTGACGATTAAAGAGTTTACCGGCAAGCACATGATTGGAGTTTTGTTCTTGTTTTTTGGAACCATCATTAGTGTGAACCTCACGCTGGCATGGTTTGCCCAAACGACATGGTCTGGCTTGATCGCCAAAAATGGTTATGTGGAATCGATTGATTTTAAGGCAAAGCAACAGGTGATGGACCAGCAAAAAAAGCTGGGATGGAAGAGCCAGCTTAAACTGAGCAGCGGTCATATTATTTTTTCTCTTAAAGATGCCAATGGTGTGCCGCTAACAGGCTTTAAGTTAAATGGCACTGTCGGCCGCCCTACCACAGAGGCGCAAGATCAAAAGCTGAATTTTAGAGAAGCAAAAAAAGGTGAGTATATTGCTGAGGTAGACCTTGCAAAAGGTCAATGGCAAGTTTCGATTATCGCTACAAATGACAAATTGAAATATCGCAAAGCTTACAGGTTTATCAATTAGCTAAGAGCATGACATATGTTGCTTTAGTCATAAACATGGTTTGAAATGTAATAATAGTATTGAATTAACCCTCGTGTTTTCTAACCAGTCAGGTTGAAACATTTAAGAAAGTTAGGCATGCAATGAGCTGTTGCCCCGCATCAGAAGTTGTAAAAGCAGGATCGCAAAGTGCAGATCAGTCAGGACTGAACCAATGGGTGGAACACCTTGATGGCAATCGTGACTCTATTGACTTTCTTTTACCAACCATTCATTGCGGTGGATGCATTAACAAAATCGAAACTGCGCTGAAAAAAATAGACGGTGTCGAAAAGGCCCGGGTAAACCTGTCAAGCAAGCGTTTATCCCTGCAATGGGACAACCAGAAACAATCTGTTAGCCACTTTGTCGATGTGATTGCCAGCCTTGGTTATGATGCCAGGCCATTTAATAGCCAGGCTGCTGCAACACTAACCCAGGACGACACCGGAAAACAACTTATTCAGGCATTGGCTGTTGCAGGCTTTGCAGCAGCAAATGTGATGTTGCTTTCGGTTTCTGTCTGGGCAGGGGCTGAAGGAACAACGCGTCAGCTTTTTCACTGGGTATCAGCTCTTATCGCGCTGCCAACGATTGTCTATTCGGGGCGGCCGTTTTTCTATTCAGCGTTTAATGCATTACGTCATAAACACCTGAATATGGATGTACCTATTTCTTTAGCTGTGTTGCTGGCTGCTGGAATGAGTTTATACGAAACCATTAATGGCGGCCCTGAAACCTACTTTGATGCTGCTGTAACCTTATTATTCTTTCTATTGATTGGTCGTTATTTAGACCACATGATGAGAGAAAAGGCCCGCTCGGCCGTATCTCAGCTTTTGACCTTAAACACGGTGGGGGCCACTGTAATTCAACCTGATGGTGAACATGAATATCTTCGTGTTGATCAGTTGGAGGTTGGAATGACTGTGTTAATTGCACCGGGGGAACGGGTGCCAGTAGATGGCATTGTTACCTCTGGCACAAGTGACGTTGACCGCTCCATTGTTACTGGAGAGTCACTACCGGAAAAGCTTCAGCAAGGCGCACAGGTTGAAGCAGGTATTATGAATATTACTGGCCCACTGGAAATTAAAGTAACAGCGGTGGGTAAGGATACATTCCTTGGAGAAGTCATCTCCCTGATGGAAGCAGCCGAGCAGGGCAAAGCCCGTTATATGCGCATTGCTGATCGTGCTGCTCAAATTTATGCACCCGCTGTTCATGGACTGGCCGCAATTACGCTCCTGGGTTGGCTGTGGGTGACAGGCGGGGATTGGCACACCTCATTGTTTATTGCCATTGCTGTTCTTATTATCACCTGCCCGTGTGCATTAGGTCTGGCTGTACCGGCAGTTCAAATTGTTGCCAGCGGTATTTTGTTTAGACGTGGCATTTTAGTGAAAAACGGCGCAGCTATGGAACGTATGGCCGATATTGACACTGTCGTCTTTGATAAAACCGGCACTTTGACCACAGGTGATTTTGTGGTGGGTATAGATCGATCCTTAAGTAAAGATATAAAGCAGGTTACCGCAAGCCTTGCTCGCACAAGTGTTCACCCGTTATCTAAATCAATTGCAAAATTGTTCGAAGGCAAACTGGTTGAGCCAGTAGAATTGGAAGATGTTGTTGAACGGCCAGGCTTGGGCATTGAAGGAAAATGGCATGGTAAAACAGTTCAATTGGGTAGTCCGCGCTGGTTGATCGATCAACATGATTTAGAGGCAAATGAGCAATATCGCGTGGTTCTGGCCGTTGATGGAAAAATTGAAGCCGCATTTTCATTTCAAGATAGTATCCGCGATGATGCTTTGTTTGTGATTGAACAACTCAAGCAGAACGAAAAAAGCATTACCGTATTATCAGGTGATGGTTACAATGCTGTCCGCGAATTGGCGGCCCGCTTGGGGATATCTGATTTCCATGCCGAATTAACCCCCAAACAAAAAGTAGAATTTATTGAAAAGGAAATTGCCCGAGGTCAAAAAGTGCTCATGGTTGGTGATGGAATTAATGATGCACCGGCTTTAGCAACAGCAACAGCTTCTCTGGCACCTTCCAGCGCCTCTGACATTGGCAAAACTGCAGCGGATATGATTTTCACCAGTAAAAGTCTGGTTTCAGTATTAGATGCACTGGATGTTTCTAAGCGCGCTACACGTCATGTTCATGAAAACTTTGCCCTGGCGGTTATCTATAACATGATTGCCATACCTTTATCGATGTTTGGATATGCCACGCCATTGATTGCAGCTATTGCGATGTCGAGTTCTTCGATTTTAGTGACGGGCAATGCGCTGCGTTTAAAATGGACAGCAAAGCCCTACAGTGGTTCTTCTCAAATGCGGGATTTTAAACCCAAACAAGAAATGTCAAAAAGTCAAAACCTTGATAAGGGAGTACCGCTATGAGTGGATTACTTGTTTTGATACCGATAGCCCTGTTTCTAAGCGGTCTTGGTTTGGTCGCATTACTTTGGACTTTGCGCACTGGGCAATTTGAGGATTTAGATGGAGCCGCCGAGCGGATTTTATTTGATGATGAAAAACCAGCTTCTTCAAATTTGGCGGAAAACAGCCATCTTGACTCAAAGTAATTAAAAATTTGATTCAAATTGGATCAATTTTTTCGAAATTCTTTACGCTGTTTGTTTAATTGGTTGTAACCTAACTGAGTCAAATTACTTCAACGTGTATCAACGCATGGTTGTGCAATTGGGGTAATAATATGACAAATACAAGTAAAGACAATTCAGTTAAAGCCAAAAACGGCACAAATAACGGCAAAGACACCGCAAAGTCGGCGGTTAAGGTGCCAATGGATGAAGCAACCGTTTCTGCCTTTGCCAACGCAGTTTCCAAAGAAGGCGGTTCGTTTGAACTTACCGAATCAGGAGAACTGGCGTTACGTTATACTGATGGCAAGCT
>JALWJW010000115.1 GCA_026996935.1 Hyphomicrobiales bacterium | reverse complement strand
AAGCCCCGGTTGGTCCCGAATTTTCTGAAGTTGTACAGGGCCAACGTGTTGGCATCCCAATCGACCAGGGTGTTGAGCGGATGCTTGAGCGTGTGCCTTTACCGGAAGTGAATTTTTTATCCATTGTCATGGCTATCCAAAAATCAACCGGCGGTAACCTTGCTGAAGCGCTGGACAACCTTTCAATTGTTCTTCGTGATCGTAAAAAAATGAAGGCAAAAATTCAGGCGATCTCCCAGGAAGCAAAGGCTTCAGCATCAATTATCGGTTCGCTACCATTTGTTATTGGCGGGGGTATGATGATGCTCAACCCTGAATATCTCACTCCTTTGTTTGAGACCGAAAAAGGCAATCTGATTGTGTACATCTCCCTTGGCTGGATGGGCACTGGTATTTTGGTTATGCGTAAAATGATCAACTTTAAAATTTAGATTCTGTTGAATTAAAGATTTAGGCCGCAAGGCTTCAATATTAGAATATCGAAAAGGTACAATACCCAATGGTCGACTTTATGTTCTCGTTGCTGGATGCACAAACCTTCGTCACCTTATTGGTTGGTGTCGCAGCTTTTGCCACAGTATTGACACTGACCGCACCATATATGCAGGGTGACCGTTTGAAATCGCGGGTAAAGTCAGCCACATCTGAACGTAGTAAAATGCGGGCTAATCGTACCAAAGAGCTAAACCAGGGCCGCCTGCGTGAAAAGCCAAAAGGTACAATTGCCCAAATTGTTGAAACACTCAATTTGCGTAAACTGATGGAAGCTGAAGAATCGCGCTCTAAACTGCGCGCTGCAGGTTTACGGACAGAAAAACATTTGGTTTCATTTCTGGCCGCCCGGGCGATTGTGCCGGTTGTTCTGGCTTTCGTTGTATTCCTTTATTCATCGACAGTGTTCGCGGATCGCATTTCCCCGACAATGCGTTTGTTTGCGACCTTTGCAGGTTTGGCTGCTGGCTTTTACGCACCGAATATTTTCTTGCAAAACATGGTCAAGAAGCGGCAGGAATCTATTCAGGGCGCATGGTCTGATGCCTTGGATCTGTTGTTGATCTGTGTGGAATCTGGTATGTCTATTGAAGCTGCGATCACAAAAGTGGCGGCTGAAATTGGCTTGCAGTCTCCCGCTCTTGCCGAAGAACTTATTTTAACAAATGCTGAATTGTCTTATCTTGGTGATCGCATCAAGGCATTTGATAACCTTGGCAAACGGACAAATATGGACACCGTTAAGTCGGTAACCACAAGTTTGATCCAGTCCGAACGTTATGGTACACCGCTTGGTACGGCCCTTAGAACACTGGCTCAGGAAAACCGTGATCTGCGTATGCAAATGGCTGAAAAGAAAGCTGCCGCATTACCACCAAAATTGACAGTGCCTATGATCCTGTTCTTCTTGCCTGTTATCTTTGTCGTTCTGCTTGGTCCTGCAATGCTCACCGCATTTGGTTAAATTGTTTCACGACACATAATCAAGCTTTAAAAGCATCGAGTATAGACCCGATGCTTTTTTTGTGTGAAATACAATCACAACATGAAACACAAAGCGATCAGGAAACCTTTAAAAAGCTGGCCGTTCTGCTTGTAGGTAAACAGGTGTGGTTTATAGAAAAATAAAAAAGCTTCCAAATAATATGGAAGCTTTCAGCCAGTATGCAGACAGTTACGGTATGTGCTTTTAAGAAGCTTTCTTGAGTTTGTTCCAGGTATTGGGTTTTGCAAGCATGGCTCTTAGATAGGCCATATTTGCTTCAACCTCTTTAGGGGGAAGGTCACGACTGGCAATCAACCTGGCTTCATCAAAACGTCCTTGCAAGCCAACAACAAGTGCAAGGTTTTGTCGAATACGTGTATTGGCGCGCCCGCGGGGTGTTTCGCTGGCACGGCGCAGAATTTTTTCTGCCCGTGGAAGTTGGCCTTCCAAAGCATATGACATGGCAAGATTGTTTTGAATTTTAATCTCTTTAGGTTGTAAAGCCAGTGCTTTTTGATATTCAATCCGCGCTTTGCTGTATTGACCTGTTTGGTCTAATGCTGAACCCAATGCAGAATAAAGCCGCCAGTCGCGTTCACCGCGCGCTTCGGCTTTGCGTAAAATACGAATGGCTTGCGGCAATTGCCCGCTATTGATGAGGCGTTTGCCATAAAATGTCAGCAATTTCGTGTTGTCAGGATGATAAACAATCAATTGTTCAAGAACACGTAATTGTTCAGCCTTTTGTTCAAGAGCCTGTAATTGTCGAACATAGGTCATGCCTTTACGCAGGTTCTTGGGGTCTTTTTGCCAATCATTACGCGCCACTACGGTTGCCTTTAAAGACGGTGTTGCAATACTTCCTGTTGAGATTGGGTCAGAACTTTTGCTGGAAAAGCCCGATGATGAACAACCAGAAACAGCAATGGCCAGCAAAATACTGGCACTTGTGCTGAACACGGCTTTGGACAGCCTTTGAGCTGGGTTAATTCGCATTTGTAAAACTCCTGACAAACATTGGGCAAAATTTGCGCCCTAATTTAAGGCCCATAATGTACGATCAGTCGTCAATAAATTATTAACCACGTTTTCTTACTTGCATTGTTTACCGACAAATTTGTACTTTTGACTGATTCAAGGAGAATTTCCCATATGACCAGTTTTGAAAACCACCTTATTGCCTACCGTCAGGCTAAAAATATCTGCCCGATTATTGGCTGCCGTAAATCAGACTTGAAAGCGGTAAATGCAAATCTGTCCAAAACAGCCCAAAGCTGGATTAAAGTAAATGGTTTTAAAGCCGATGAAGGGGATATTCTGATTATTCCCAACAGTCAAGGCACCTGCCAAGAGGTATTGTTTGGTCTTGGCAGCGGGCCGGCAAATCCTTTTGTAACGGGAAAACTTGCCAATGAGTTACCACAAGGAAAATACTGTTTTTCAAATGGATTTGAAGATTTGGATAACGCCACACTGGGTTTTTTACTGGGGTGTTACCAGTTTGATCGTTACAAAGCCAAACAATCAAAAAAAGTTGTGCTTGTCGCTGGTAAAGACCAGGATGTTGGAGAAATTTTACGCATCGCCAGTGCCGTTGGCTTTACCCGCGATCTTATTAACACGCCAGCCAATGATATGGGGCCGCAGCAGGTTGAACAGGCGGCAGGGGCATTGGCAAAACGCTACAAAGCAAAAAAGAAAGTCATTAAAGGGGCTGCATTGGAGAAAAGCTTTCCCATGGTTCACGCTGTAGGTCGCGCCTCTTCTCGCGCGCCACGTTTAATCGACCTAACTTGGGGTGATGCGAAAGCACCAAAAGTAACGTTGGTTGGCAAGGGCGTGGTGTTTGATACAGGCGGTCTGGATATTAAGCCTTCCAGCGGCATGTTACTCATGAAAAAAGATATGGGCGGGGCGGCCAATGTTTTAGGTCTGGCACAAATGATCATGGATGTTCAAATGCCGGTACGTCTGCGCGTACTCATTCCCGCGGTTGAAAATGCCATTGGCAGTGATGCCTTCCGCCCCAGTGATGTTTTACAATCCCATAATGGAAAAACCGTTGAAGTGGGTAACACCGATGCAGAAGGCCGCCTGGTGCTAGCTGACGCTTTAAGTTTGGCTGATAAGGAAAACCCCGATTTACTGATCGATATCGCCACATTAACAGGGGCGGCCCGCGTGGCCCTTGGCCCTGATTTGCCGCCATTTTATGTTGATGATGATGCTATTGCCAGTGATATTGCCGCTTGTGGCTTAAAGGTCAATGATCCTCTTTGGCGCTTGCCATTATGGCGGCCTTACGAGAAAATGTTGTCCAGTGATATTGCCGACACCAATTCCGTTGGCAGCGGGTTTGGTGGCTCGATCACCGCAGCCTTATTTTTAAATGGGTTTGTTGAAAAAACAAAAAATCATATTCATTTTGATATTTATGGTTGGACACCAAATGCCAAACCAGCACGCCCCAAAGGCGGTGAGGCACAAGCCATACGAGCGCTATATGCTTATTTGAAACAGCGCTATTGTTAAGAAAGCTGCCAAATTTATTGACAAGAACGGCTACGAAATGAGATCATGATGCAACGGCTCATTTGATTGGAGGCCCAATGTCAATTTCAATTTCGCCTGGTCAGGCATTATTGCTATGGCGACAAGTAAATTTGAATCTGGTTTTAGATGAGGCACATGACCTGTCGGTGCGCCAAATGGCTATTTTATTAACCATTTATATTGACCCCCCGCCTCATACAATTCGCGGCCTTGCCAAAAAACTTAATGTAACAAAGCCGGTCATTACCCGCGCGCTTGATTCAATGGGGATAATGGGTTTGGTAGCCCGTCGACGGGATGAAAAAGATAAACGCAATGTCTTGATCCAGCGCACCGTAAAAGGTGCGCTTTATCTTGAAACCCTTGGTGATATGATCTGCCAAACAGCCCTGAATACGAAAGACCATTAATGCCTGATCTTGATAAAAGGCGACATGCCTACCGCCGCGACCTTGCCGATATTTGCCTCCAAGGCCAAGTTCAGGCGGATCGTTTTGTTGTCGGCAAGAAAATGACGGTATGTGATCCCAGTCTTGCTTTACGGGCAAAACCTGATGCCCGGCTTAGCTACCTTACTCAATGCCTAATGGGTGACGTGGTAGAGGTTTTTGAACAAAAAAATGGTTGGGCATGGGTGAAAATGTTCAAAGATAATTATGTTGGTTATGTTGAACAGGCAGGCTTATGCGCTGATCAGTTTGCGCCTTCTCATTTTATTAAGGTACCCTCAACGTTCATTTATCCCCGGGCCAACCTTAAAAGCCAACCTGCAAAACGGGTGTTCATGAATAGTCATATTGAAGTGATATCAAGCAATGATGGTTGGAGCAGATTGAAACAAGGCGGGTTTGTTTACACCATGCATATAAGCCCCATAAATGAACCTGCCAAAGACCCTGTTGCTATTGCAGAACAGTTTGTCCATGTGCCTTATCTGTGGGGAGGAAATACAGCAGATGGTTTGGATTGCTCGGCCCTTGTACAGCAGGCCTATCATGCCTGTGCCTTACAATGCCCACGTGACAGCGATATGATTGAAACTGAAATCGGCCAGCCAGGGCAAAATTTACTCAAGCGTGGTGATCTGGTTTTTTGGGATGGTCATATTGGTATGATGTGCGATGCCAAAAATCTTATTCATGCCAATGGCCATCATATGGCGGTCGTGATTGAAGACTTTAAACAGGCAGAACAACGCATAAGCCAGACTTATGGCTCAACAGCCAGATTCAAGCGCCCTGAATTATGATTTTAGAACGAGGCGTATTGAATTAAATTCACTTTACCTGCATGAACGGCCTTGCATTCTCAATGCCTGTATCAGGCCGACTGGTAAATGTTTGAAACCATTTAAATGTGAAACGCACTTTTATTAATGGGGTCATTGATTGACGTGCTCATCATCAGGTGATTCCAGATTAAGTGCTGCTGCCAATAAGGCTTTTGTATAAGCCTGTTGTGGATTGTTGAAAACCTGATCAGCAAGGCCATATTCAACCACATCGCCACGACGCATAACGATAACATGGTTGGATAAAGCCTGCACCACACGCAAATCATGACTGATGAAAATATAAGAAAGCCCGTGTTTCTTTTGCAAATGTAACAGCAACTCAACAATTTGCGCTTGTAC
>JALWJW010000114.1 GCA_026996935.1 Hyphomicrobiales bacterium | reverse complement strand
AAAAACCCGCAATGTGCGAAAACGGACAATTCGTAAGGCAAAGTTTATTAAGCGCGTTAGTAGAGCCAACAGGTCTAAAACCCGTACATTGCGACCGCCTGTACGCAGGTCATCTGCTCGCACCATCGGCAAGTCGCGTGGTCTAAATCCGCGTTTGCGTTATTTGTTGACAAAAATTCGATTGCATTACGGGCGCTCAATTATCATCACGTCCGGTTGTCGCTCCTATCGTCACAACCGCCGTGTTGGTGGGGCCAGGCGTTCAATGCACTTAAAATGCATGGCGGCGGATATTAAAGTTTCTGGGGTATCCAAAAGTAGCCTGCGCCGTTATGTTGCAAGTCTGTCGGGCCGTGGTGGTGTTGGTACTTATTGCGGCCGCTCAATCGTTCATCTGGATGTTGGCGAGCGCCGCTCCTGGTATTATGGCTGTGGCAAACGCCGTAAAAAATCACGCCGTAAAGCTTAATAAGTTCATTCAGGTAAATTTCACACCTTACTGACAATTATTGTCAGTAAGGTGTGTTGCTTATGTTCTGGTTTTGATCTAATCAGTTAAGAATGGCAAATCCACTTAAATCTATTCATGTTCAGGGTGCGCGTGAGCACAATCTGAAAAATGTATCGCTAGAAATACCACGCGATAGTCTTATCGTTTTTACCGGCCTTTCAGGTTCTGGGAAATCATCCCTGGCGTTTGATACTATTTATGCTGAAGGACAGCGGCGTTATGTCGAAAGTCTATCTGCTTATGCTCGGCAATTTTTGCAATTAATGCAAAAACCTGATGTGGACCAGATTGATGGTCTGTCACCGGCAATTTCTATTGAACAAAAAACCACCAGTAAGAATCCACGCTCCACTGTGGGAACTGTTACTGAAATATATGACTATATGCGGTTACTTTTTGCCCGCGTAGGCACTGCTTATTCACCCGCCACCGGTTTACCGATTGAAAGCCAAACCGTAACGCAAATGGTTGATCGGCTGATGAAGCTTGAGACTGGCAGTCGGCTATATTTACTGGCGCCGATTGTTCGTGGCCGCAAAGGTGAGTATCGCAAAGAGTTCGCTGACCTTATGAAGCAAGGTTTTCAACGGGTGAAAGTGGACGGTGATTTTTATGAAATTGCCGAAGTCCCTGCCCTTGATAAAAAATTCAAACACAACATCGATGTCGTCGTTGATCGCTTGGTTATTAAAGATGATCTTGGCAACCGCATTGCCGATTCTTTGGAAACAGCGCTTGGGTTGGCCGATGGCCTTGCCGTGGCCGAATTTGCCGATAAAAAAGATGAAGATGGCGGGCCTGAACGCATTACATTTTCAGAACGGTTCTGTTGTCCGGTTTCCGGCTTTACGATTGATGAGATTGAACCTCGATTGTTTTCTTTTAACAATCCGTTTGGGGCTTGCCCGTCTTGTGATGGCCTTGGAACTGAATTGCGTTTTGAGGCTGACTTGGTGGTGCCGGATAAAACCTTGAGTTTGCGCGAAGGGGCCATTTTGCCCTGGGCAAAAACCGGCAATACATCGCCCTACTACACTCAGACCCTGCAAGCAATTTGCCGTAAGTATAAAGGTTCAATGACCAAGCCCTGGCACGAATTATCACCAAAGATTCGTGACGTTATATTAAACGGTTCAGGTGATGAAGAAATTACCTTTACCTATGATGATGGTTTGCGCAGCTATAAAACCCGAAAGCCTTTTGAAGGTATTATGGGCAACATCAACAGGCGCTGGCGTGAGACTGACAGCTCTTGGGTGCGCGAAGAACTCTCGCGGTTCCAAACCCATTATCCGTGTAAAGCATGTGGTGGGTATCGCTTAAAACCTCAAGCTGCGGCGGTGAAAATCGGTGGCAAGCATATTGGTCAAGTTTCGGAAATGTCGATTTTAGCAGCGCGTGACTGGTTTAATGGTGTTGATAAATATTTGAACGAACAAAAACAAGAAATTGCCGGTCGGATTTTAAAAGAAATCCGTGATCGTTTGAAATTTCTGGTCGATGTGGGGCTTGAGTACCTCACCATGTCGCGCAAATCTGGAACTTTATCAGGTGGCGAAAGTCAGCGGATTCGACTCGCATCTCAAATCGGTTCAGGCTTAACGGGCGTTTTGTACGTTCTTGATGAACCCTCGATCGGCCTGCATCAGCGCGATAATGAACGCTTGTTGGAAACTCTGGTGCATTTGCGCGATTTGGGCAATACCGTGCTGGTGGTTGAGCATGATGAAGATGCGATCCGAACGGCTGATTTTGTTGTAGATATTGGCCCGGGGGCTGGTATTCATGGGGGGGAAATTGTTGCCAAGGGAACGCCCGATGAGGTGATGAGCAATCCGCAATCACTCACAGGCAAATATCTGACGGGCATGATGCAGGTGCCAGTACCTAAACAACGGCGAAAACCAAAAGAAAACCGCACGTTAAAAGTGATTGGTGCGCGTTCCAATAATCTTAAAAATTTAACGGCTGAAATTCCTTTAGGTGTGTTTACCTGTGTGACCGGTGTTTCTGGTGGTGGAAAATCCACGTTGCTGATTGATACTGTTTATCGTGCTGCTGCACGTAAATTAATGAATGCGCGCGCAATGCCATCTGTTCATGATCGAATTGAAGGATTGGAGCATCTTGATAAAATCATTGATATTGACCAATCCCCGATTGGGCGAACACCCAGATCAAACCCGGCGACCTATACAGGGGCTTTTACGCCTATTCGTGAGTGGTATGCAGGGCTGCCTGAAGCAAAAGCCCGCGGTTACGGACCTGGGCGATTTTCGTTTAATGTAAAGGGTGGGCGTTGTGAAACCTGCAAAGGTGACGGTGTTATAAAAATCGAAATGCACTTCTTACCCGATGTTTATGTGACTTGTGATGCCTGCGAAGGCAAACGCTATAATCGTGAGACACTTGAAATTCAGTTTAAAGGCAAGTCCATTTCTGATGTTTTAGAAATGACGGTCAGCGAAGGATCTGACTTCTTTAAAGCCGTCCCTGCAGTGCGTGATAAATTGGTTACTCTTGAGCGCGTTGGCCTTGGCTATATTAAAGTCGGGCAACAGGCAACAACCCTTTCTGGTGGTGAAGCCCAACGGGTAAAGCTGGCTAAAGAGCTGGCAAAGCGGGCTACGGGCAAAACACTTTATTTGCTTGATGAGCCGACAACGGGCTTACATTTTCATGATGTTGCAAAACTTTTGGAAGTGTTGCACGAACTGGTTGAGCACGGCAATTCTGTTGTAGTTATTGAGCATAATCTTGAGGTGATTAAAACCGCTGACTGGATTATTGATCTTGGACCTGATGGTGGTGACGGTGGCGGTGAAATTGTTGCGGCAGGCACCCCCGAAGATGTGGTGAAAGAAAAACTTTCTTATACGGGAGCCTTTTTAGCGCCTATTTTAGCCCGCCACAACAAACCAAAAGCTGCCGAATAGTATAATTTTTATTGGACATCACGAAAATCTTTAGTATTGTGACCTTGGGTAAAGGAACATTTTTGGAGATTTATGAATGTCCCTTAAAAGAAAGAGTAACTTCATTGGTTTGCCGAGCATTTCAACATTTGCTCTAGGCGCTTTATTGAGCTTTTCATCACTTACAACTATACAGACAACGACGACGCAAGCTCGAAATACTGATGGTATCAGTTCTATTGCGCTTAGTCCTGATGGATCAACTTTATATGCTGGTGGTAGTAATTTAGTTGTCTATAAACTTGATCCAGAGACGTTAAAAGTTGTCAGTCGCCATTGGGTAAAACACAAATCTATTGAGATGGCCACCTCTAGTGACGGTAAGTATCTATTGATTCAAGACTACCGTGATGTTGTCCGAATTTATGATGCTAAGACTATGAAACTTAAAAAGAAAATAAGAAAGTCAAAGCAATTTTCTTATGCACCTGAAGCCAATAAAATTGTCGTAGCTTCCAGCGGCTATGCCTACAAAGAAAAAATTTATTATACAACAATCCGGGTCCTTAATGGAGAAACATTTAAAGAAGAAAAGAAATTTAAGGTAAAGGGGCAAGCTGCTGATCTGGTCGTAGATCCCTCAGCGACCGTTATTTCCATGATCACAAAGCCGATCAAAACGCCTGAAGAAAAAAAGGCCGAAACCACCTCTGACATGAGCTATTCTGAACGGGCTGAGTTTAGACAAAAGCATGATGAAAAAACCAGCGAGCATGTCATTATCAATGTTGGTGATGGTAAAGTCACTCGCAATGTCAGTTGGTTTTCAATGTGGGGTGATGCCTATATGGTTCGCTCAAAAGATGGCGTTGTCGTTTTTCCAGCCAATAATACTGGTGGAGTGCTTATGAAGGATTCAGGCGAAACATCTTTCATTTCCACTGGCGACAATAGTCAATATGGCGCTTTTTATGAGTTCGATGAAAACCGTGTCATCGTTGGCAATACGAACTCAATTGCTGTGAAAGGTGCTGATGATGAGGAAGTCACCGAATACAAATTAAAAAAGCTGCCCAATTATGATTATCCTGATTATTTCATAAAGGGAAAGGACACTTATTTTGCCTCTACACGGCAATTTAGAGTTCTGCGTTTTGACCCTGTTGAGGGAATCGATAAAGTGGCTCCTGTTTATTGATATAAATAAACAATAGTTTTACTTGGCGCGGGCGATAAAACAGTTTATTGCCTGCGCTTATCATGACAAAAATCTTACATATTATCGGTGGTGGCTTAGCAGGTTCTGAAGCTGCATGGCAGGCCGCACAAGCTGGCGTAAAAGTTATTATTCACGAAATGCGCGGGGTTGTTGGTACAGATGCGCACAAGACGGATAAATGCGCTGAATTGGTATGCTCGAATTCTTTTCGATCAGATGATGCTGAGAACAATGCCGTCGGCCTGTTGCATGCTGAAATGCGGTTGGCTGATTCTATCATAATGGCAGCGGCGGATAAAACCAAACTTCCCGCAGGGGGCGCTCTTGCCGTTGACCGCGAAGGGTTTTCGCAAACAGTTACTGACACTTTGAACGCTCATCCGTTGATTAAGATTGAGCGCGGTGAGATTGCAGGACTACCACCCCAAGATTGGGAACATGTTATTATTGCTACAGGGCCCCTCACCTCCATGGCGTTGGCCCAAGATGTGGTCAAGATAACGGGAGATGATGGGTTAGCCTTTTTTGATGCGATTGCGCCGATTGTACATAAAGACAGTATCAATTTCGATATTGCCTGGTTTCAATCTCGATATGACAAAGAAGGCCCTGGTGGGACTGGTGCTGATTATATCAACTGCCCGTTAGATGAGGAGCAATACCATACTCTTATTCAAGACTTGCTTGATGGTGATAAAGGTGAGTTTGCCGAATGGGAAAAAGATACGCCATATTTCAACGGTTGTCTGCCTATTGAGGTTATGGCTGCTCGTGGACCTGAAACATTGCGCTTTGGGCCAATGAAACCGCGTGGCTTAACCAATAAACACAACCCGGATGTAAAGCCTTATGCTGTTCTGCAATTGCGTCAGGATAACGCTTTGGGCACGTTGTATAATATGGTGGGTTTTCAGACCAAACTTAAATATGGTGAGCAAACAGAAGTCTTTCGTAAGATACCTGGGTTGGAAAATGCTGAATTTGCTCGTTTGGGTGGGTTGCATCGGAATACCTTTTTG
>JALWJW010000113.1 GCA_026996935.1 Hyphomicrobiales bacterium | reverse complement strand
CTGCTGCAAGCGCTGAAACCAACATGCGCCAACCTTGGCCAATGCGGTCTTGTCCGCCGATGATCCAATCCATCGGCACAAAAACATCTTCGCCTTGGTTCGGGCCATTAGGGAAGGCTTGGTTTGATGGGATGTGGCGGCGACCAATGGTAACGCCTTTGGTGTCGGTTGGAATAAGGGCTAAAGTGATGCCGAGGTCTTCTTGATCGCCTAATATGCCATCTGGGTCTGTTAGCATGAAGGCAAGGCCAAGGACGGTACAAACAGGGCCAAGCGAGATGAAGCGTTTTGACCAGTTGATGCGCATGCCTAAGGTTTTTTTGCCTTTGTACTGCTGGTAGCAAACAACGCCAACATCGGTCATGTTGGTGGCATCTGAGCCGGCATTTTCAGAAGTTAAAGCAAAGGCAGGAATATCGCGTCCATCGGCTAATCGGGGCAGGTAATGGTCTTTTTGTTCCTGAGTACCATACATCATCAGCAATTCGCCAGGGCCAAGCGAGTTGGGTACAATGACTGTTACTGCAGCCGATGACCCGCGTGAAGCAATGCGCATAACGATTTCGGATATCGCAGTGGAGGAGAAACCTTTGCCGCCATATTCTTTGGGAATGATAAGGCCAAGGAAGCCTTCTTTTTTGACCATGTCCCAAATTTCAGGGGAGATGTCTTTATCAATAAATGTGGTTTTCCAATCATCTGCCAGTTCACAAAGGCGCTCGGTTGGGCCGTCAATGAAGGCTTGTTCTTCACCGGAAATTTCGTGAACCGGGGTAGCCAGTAATTTTTTAAAATCCGGATTGCCGCGCATCAGGTCGGCATCCCACCAGATTGTGCCGGCAGCAAGGGCTTCGCGTTCGGTGTTTGACATGGTGGGCAGGATGGAGCGCACCCAATTCAACAAAGGTTTCGTTATGTGTTTTTGGCGAAACGTTAAATCCTGGGTCATTGGGTAGCCTCCGCAATTGATTTTATATCAGCCTACACGTTATTTGAGGAAAAATCTGGCGATCATCATCAAAACGTTGTGTGCAGTGCAGCATAACATAAGCACAATAGGTTGCCAAGAACTTTACGTTGACGCTACGTAGGTCAAGTTTTGACTAAAATTGAATATGTTTTCATTTAAGCGTTTGGGCAGCTATCATTGTCCGATGAACGAATCAAAAAAAGATATTTTGGAAACTGCACTGGTTTGGCATGAAGGTGGGCTGGATTTTTGTATAGCAACAGTGATCGAGACATGGGGGTCGGCGCCTGTTCCTGTAGGTTCGCAAATGTTGATTGATAAAAATCAGCATTTTGTTGGCTCGGTTTCGGGTGGTTGTGTAGAAGGGGCTGTCGTTTTAGAGGCCGAAGATATTCTTAAAAGTGGTGTACCAAAGGTTTTATCATTTGCCGTGAGTGATGATATGGCTCTGCAAGTGGGCCTTGGCTGCGGCGGGCAGATTAAGGTTTTTATTGAGTCTTTTGATGAGGATAAGGGCGAATTTTTAAAGCAAATTGTGAGATACCAACGCGGGCGTGTGCCATGTGTTTTGGTGAGTAATCTTCGTTCTGGCGCTCAGCGGGTTGTCGGGTTGCATGACAGGCATAAAGACGAGTTGGCTGGTGAATTGGAGACGGTGTTTTCAACTGAAAAATGTCTTTTAACCAATGGCGAAAATCCTTATTTTTTGCATTTGTATCATACGGCGCTGAAACTGGTTATCGTTGGGGCGGTTCATATTGCTCAAAGCCTGGTGCCAATGGCTAAATTGGCAGGGTTTGATGTGGCGGTGATTGATCCGCGTGAGAGTTTTGCTAGTCCCGCGCGTTTTGGTGATGTGGTATTAATAGCAAAGTGGCCCGACGAAACGTTGGCCGAATTTGATTTAGATAACCGCACGGCTTTGGTGGTGCTTAGCCATGATGCAAAAATTGATGATCCCGCTTTACGTATAGGCCTTGAGAGTGAGTGTTTTTATATTGGTGCACTTGGTTCTCGCAAAACCCATGCTAAACGATTGCAACGATTGAGAGGGCTTGATGGTTTAGAACGTATTGACGGGCCAATTGGGCTGGATATCGGAGCAAAAGGGGCTAATGAAATTGCGGTTTCGATTGTTGGTAAACTGGTTGCGGCTTTACGGCGTGAATGAAGCAAGGGTGATAAAATAAGGTTGATGAATGTTTATTGATGCAACAGTTGCAGCCGGGCAGATCGGCCATTTGTTATGTGGTGAAAAAACCAGAGTGGAAGCGGCAAAAGATGGTGTTTGTAAAATTTTTGCTATGGCTGACGGGTTGGTGGGCATTAATGATGATTTGGTCGAACAGATTAATCGTTTAAATGAGAATTTATCGGTTGCCTGTGTTGGCCCGTTTAGGCGGGTTGAAAAGGGTCAGTTGATTGCCAAAATCCAAATTGTTAGTGATGAAGTTGAAGCCAGTGTTTTAGTTGATCTTGGCGCTATATGTGCAGATGAAAAGGCATTTCGCCTTTACGCATTCGCCCCGATGCGGGTTGGCCTTGTGGTAACGACCAAGAGCAATACGGTTGAGGCCAGCGTTTCTGCTATTCAACAAATACTTATCGATAAGTTAAAAGCCCTGGGCAGTGAAATTGGCCGCTCCAGCGTAGTTGATCATTCTTCTAATGCTATTTCGGTGGCACTTAATTCTTTTATTCCGCATCATGGCCTGGCTTTGGTGTTTGGGGCTGCTGATATTATAGCTCGTGATGATGTGGTGCCAAAAGCGGTGGTGCAGGTGAACGGGGTGATTGAACATTTCGGCATGCCTGTTGAGCCGGGTAATCGGCTGTTATTGGCAAAAGTAGGTGATATGCCATTAATTGGAGTGCCGATGTGTGTGCGTGATCATCAACAAACCGGGTTTGATTTGGTACTTGAACGCTTGCTGTGTGGTGTTGGTGTACACTCTGATGATTTAAAGAAAATGGGTGTGGGTGGTTTGCTTGATAACAAATCGGTTATGCGTTGATGGTTTCTCCTTATAAGTTTGGCTGTATTGTATTGGCGGGTGGTCAATCAACGCGGATGGGTGATGAGAATAAATTATTGGTAGAATTTAATAATCAGCCGATGATTGTCCAGACTGTGAGCAATATTCCGCCAGATGCTTTTGCGCAAATTGTTGTTGTTACGGGGTATCAGGCTGAGTGCATTGAAAAAGCTCTTGCCGGAAAAGGTTTCACCTTTGCTCATAACAAGGATTTTCAAACGGGCTTATCTTCTTCACTCAAAGCGGGACTTACGCAACTTGACCGAGATATTGACGGGGTGCTGGTGATGTTGGGTGATATGCCGCTGGTTGATCGAGATACTATTTCTCAACTGGTGAAACGTTTTGAATTTCGTGATGATATTTGTGTGCCTGTTTTTAACAAACAACGTGGAAACCCTGTTTTGTGGGGGCGAGATTATTTCGATGAGATGTGCCAATTAAATGGAGATGTTGGGGCAAAAGTGTTGTTGGAAAAGTATGGTGTATCGATCAAGAAAGTATCGGTGGATAATCAGAGTGTTTTGCGTGATTTCGACACAAAATTGTCCTTAAATATAATGCATACATAAGCCTGTGTGCGGATTAAGTTAAAGTTGTATTTGGGGTTTTTTATGAAAGTAAGTGATGCGTTAGACTCGCGGATGAGTTGCCGTTGTTTTTTGCCAGAACAAATTTCGCTGGAAATTGTCAGGGCAATTCTTGATGGGGCTAAAGCATCGCCCTCAGGGGGGAATTTGCAACCATGGAAAGTGATTGCAGTTGGCGGGCAAAAGCTTGAAGGTTTGTTTGAATGTGTACGTGAAGACATGAAACAGACCCCACGGGGGCAAACGCCCGAATATTTAATGTATCCAAACGATTTGCAAAGTCCTTATAAAGAGCGCCGCGATAAATGTGGTGAAGACCTTTATGCGGCAATTGATATTGCACGTGATGACAAAAAGGGCAGGGTGGCTCAGTTTAAACGTAATTTTGAGATGTTTGGTGCCCCTGTCGGCTTGTTTGTTTTTGTTGAGCGTAATATGGGGCGGGCGCAGTGGGTTGATATTGGCATTTTCATTCAAAGTATTATGCTTCAGGCGCGTGAATTTGATTTGCATACATGCCCGCAGGAGGCCTGGTCCTTTTGGCATGAGACGGTCGCGCGATATTTACAGCCTGCTGAAAACCATATGTTATTTTGTGGCATTGCACTTGGGAAAATGGATACCAGTGCGCCGATAAACCAGTTGCGCACAGACCGTGTGCCGGTGGATGGTTTTACGGAATTTATTGGATTTTAGGCATTAAAGCAGTTGTAAAGCTCTAAAGCTGGCGTGACCGTCGCGGCCAACGATGATGTGATCGTGGACGACGATGTTTAAGGTTTCAGCGGCGGCGATGATTTTTTTGGTCATTTCAATATCGGCCCGTGATGGGGTGACATCACCACTGGGGTGATTGTGAACCAGAATAATTGAAGAGGCGGCGTGTTCCAGCGCGCGGTGGATGATTTCGCGAATATAGACAGGAGTGTGATCAACAGTACCCTGGCTTTGAACTTCATCGGCGATGAGATAGTTCTTTTTATCCAAAAACAAAATGCGAAATTGTTCTTTGTTTTTATAGGCCATTGAAGCGCGGCAATAAGCGATCAGTTGTGACCACGAATGGAGGGCGGTTTTTTTTAGGATTGAGCCTTGTGACAAGCGAAGTGCGGCAGCCTGAACCAGTTTTAAATCATTTGCCACGCTCTCGCCAATGCCTTTAACATCGGTCAGCCGTGAAGGTTCGGCACTAATGACCTCTGCAAAGGAACCAAATTGCTCCATTAATGCTTTGGCGATGGGTTTTGTATCGCGGCGCGGGATGGAGCGGAATAACAAAAGTTCTAGTAGCTCATAGTCGGGCAGGGCATCTGGCCCGCCTTTTACAAACCGCTCGCGCAGGCGTTCGCGGTGGCCATGAAATGATGGCTTTTTGGTTTCTGCCTTTACTGGCTTTTTATCAGCTTTGGATTGGGGCAGGTTTTGAGGTGCTTCTTTGAAGCCATTGCTCATTTATGAACTCATGTGTTGCTGAAACCTGGTTGGTGGAGGCCGGTAGGTGAAAGAGTAAAAATCTCACACCCATCTTTTGTGACACCGATTGAGTGTTCAAACTGGGCGGTGAGGGATTTGTCACGGGTAACGGCTGTCCATCCGTCAGAAAGAATTTTAACCGCTGGCTTGCCAAGATTAATCATCGGCTCGATAGTGAAAATCATACCGGCTTTTAATACGGTGCCCTGACCAGGCTCGCCATAGTGCAGAATATTTGGAACATCATGGAACAATTGCCCAAGGCCATGGCCGCAAAAATCTTTGACAACCGTGCAACGCTCGCTTTCGGCGTATTGCTGGATAACATGGCCAATGTCGCCCAATGTTGCACCCGGTTTTACAATGTCGATTGATTTCATCAGACAATCATAAGTGATTTGGCACAGACGTTCGGCTTTGCGGTTAATTTGGCCCACGGGGTACATGCGGCTGGTATCACCATGCCAGCCATCAACAATTAAAGTGATATCCAGATTGACAATATCACCTTCACGTAAAGGCTTTTCATTAGGGATGCCGTGGCAAACCACATGATTGATAGATGTGCAAACCGATTTTGTATAGCCGCGATAGTTTAAAGTTGCCGG
>JALWJW010000112.1 GCA_026996935.1 Hyphomicrobiales bacterium | reverse complement strand
CCGTTACGATTGGTCATTTCTGCCGCTTGCGCAACGGGTTGAATAACCCCTGTTTCGTTATTGGCCAACATGACAGAAACCAAGGCTTTTCCACTTGGGGCAAAGGTGTCCTCATGAGATGAAGCAAGGGTGGCGGCAAGAATTTCCAACGCAATGACACCGTTATTATCCACGGGAATAATTTCAACGGGTTTGCCTGTGGCGCGAGCCGCTTCTAAGACGCATGAATGTTCGACATCTGAAATGATGATACGATCAACCTGGGCCCCTTTTATGGCAAAGTTATTGGCTTCTGTACCTACGCCGGTAAACACCACCATAGGCGCGATTACGCCCAGCGCATCGGCAATGGATTTTCGGGCCTTTTCAACCAAGGCACGCGCAGCGCGCCCTTCGCTGTGAATTGACGAAGGATTGCCGCCCATATCAAGCGCCGCCATCATTGCTTGACGCGCCTGCGGGCGTAGCGGTGTGGTTGCATTATGGTCGAGATAGTTGCGCATACTCAATTAGACTCGTGCTGTTACGTTTGCAGGTTGTGATTGCGCGGGATGGGCTTTTGCCCGACGAATAGAGGCTTCAAGAGCAAGATTACGCTTCCCCACCACATCACCCAAAGTGATGGCAGCTAAAAATCCGTAAATCTGGCGGCCAAGGGCGGCCCACAATTCGTGGGTGACGCATTTATCACCATTTATGCAGCCTGAGACAGCATCACCGTCCTGGCAGCGGGTAACAGTTAAAGGTTCATCAGCGGCAAGAACAATATCAGAAACAACAATCTCATCAACAGGGCGGGCCAGCAGGTAGCCACCGCCTGGTCCGCGAACACTGGTCACAAGACCGCTTTTGCGCAATTTTCCAAATAATTGTTCCAAATATTCTTGTGAAATATGCTGGCGTTCGGCAATTGAGGCCAAAGACACCGGCTTGCCATCAGAGTTAAGCGCAATGTCAGACATTGCCATAACAGCGTAACGACCTTTGGTTGATAGTTTCATAGCCCTTTTTCCTGCCTGTTTCTTGCCTGTCTGTATAGAAACCTTGCTTTTTGCAGTCCTGAACGTGTATGAAACCTGTGAGTTTCATTTTTGGACGGAATTTATAAAAAACGCAGCTAAGTTTGAATTATTCTAAACTTTATGGACCTGATATAATAAACCCGACTATAAGAGTCAACTACTCCACTGTCGCGTTCTAAATTTATTATCTGTTTTTTTGCCGCAGCTTTTATAATGCCCTTCCTGTCAAATTTTATCCAAGGTTGTTTTAATGCCAGAAGTTATTTTTACCGGTCCTGCAGGTCGTCTTGAAGGTCGTTACCACCAAAGCCCTGAAAAACAAGCGCCCACGGCGTTGATTTTACATCCGCACCCACAGTTTGGCGGCACAATGAATAATCCGATTGTTCATGCGCTTCATTATATGTTTATGGCGCGTGGCTTTTCTGTTTTACGGTTTAACTTTCGCGGTGTTGGTCGCTCGCAAGGCCTATTTGAAAATGGTGCTGGTGAATTGGCCGATGCAGCGGCTGCCCTTGATTGGATGCAGGGCTTTAATAAAGAATCTCGCGGCTGTTGGGTTGCCGGTGTTTCTTATGGTGCCTGGATATCAATGCAATTGCTCATGCGCCGCCCTGAAATTGACGGGTTCTTTTCAATTGCCCCATTGGCCAAGCATTATGATTTTTCATTCCTTGCACCCTGCCCGGCTTCCGGTTTGTTTGTGACAGGTTCAGAAGATGTTGTGACACCGGCAGAATCAACCGATGCTCTTGTGGCTAAATTACAGGCCCAAAAAGGCATTACCATTACCCACAAAGTCATGGAAGGCACCGGCCACTTCTTTACTGACCGGGTTGAAGAGCTGACGGGTATTTGTTCTGATTATCTTGATATGCGGCTTGAAACCGACTGATTGTTTTTAAGGGCGGTCGCCGCACCATTCCCAAACGATGAGAGATTGGGGAACACAATGAGTGCAGCCTCCACATTTTGGCATCGCATTGTCGATTTTGCGAATGCGGTGTTTAGCGGCAAGTATTTCCAGCATTCCTGAAACGGCTTGCGGATCTGCGCCCACATGGGTTGCAATATCGCTCAGGCAGGCCCCTTTGCGATTTTTCAGAAACTCTTGGATTTGCTTTAACATTTCACACCTAAATGCCTTTGGCCGCATAGGCAGTGATGGTTTTTTTCGACTTATGGCGCAACCACATCACAAATGCACTCATTGCGACAAACAATGATGCGATCCAAATGCTTGAGCTAAGAGGATGGGCTGAAAATGTGGCGATTTGATAGAACCCGACCGAGGCAAACCATGCCAGGCCTGTTGTCCATGCCCCGGCAAAGCTGGCCCAGCGTATGCCCACTTCACGAGCCATGGCGCTAAAGGCGGCAACACAGGGAAAGTATAACAAAATAAACAACAGATAAGAAAACGCACCGATTTTACCGTCAAAGCGTTCGACCATCGCGCCAAAGGTGGCATTTGATACGCCTTGATCTTGAGCGATTGTGCTTTTACTTGCCGAGACAGCGGAAAGGCCGAGCGGATCATAAATTAAAGCACCCAAACCGGCCAGATTTTGCGGTATGGTTGCAAAGGCTTGGGAAATCTTTTCCCAGAACTTAAGTTCATCGGCTGGCTGGCCTTGGGATTTTGGTTTTTCATCAATTGAACCATAGAGGGCATTTAACGTGCCAACAACAGCTTCTTTGGCAAATATGCCGGTAAAAATACCAACGGTGGCAGGCCAGTTATCCTGCTCAATACCGATCGGTTTAAACACGGGCGTTATGGTGCGACCAATGGCAGACAGCATAGATTTATCGGTGTTCTCATTGCCAAAAGAGCCATCTGTTCCCAAAGAATTTACCACTGACAATAGCGTCACAACAATGACAATCATTTGCCCGGCATCAAAGATAAACGATTTTAACCGCGCCCAGGTATGCAACGCCAAATTTGATAATGTGGGCAGGTGATAGGCTGGCAGCTCCATCAAAAACGGTGTGCTTTCGCCCTGCAACAAGGTTTTTTTAAGTAAAAATCCGGTCCCGATGGCGGCGGCTATCCCTAGCAGGTAAAGCGCAAAGACGATATTTTGACCACCGACAGGAAAGAACGCAGCGGCAAAAAGAACATAAACAGTTAAACGGGCACCACATGACATGAACGGGGCCATGAGCACGGTGAGCAAACGGTCTCTCTCGCGCTCCAAGGTGCGGGCTGCCATGATGGAGGGGACATTGCAACCAAAGCCGACAATTAACGGCACAAAGGCTTTTCCGGGCAAACCAATGGCACGCATTAAGCGATCCATAATGAAAGCGGCGCGAACCATATAGCCTGAATCTTCCAACAGCGACAAAATGAGAAACAACACGGTAATAATAGGGATGAATGTTGCCACCACCTGAATGCCACCGCCAATGCCGTCAGACAAAGTCACAATCAGCCATTGAGGCAAGCCAACCCATTCAAGGGCTGCACGAGATGAGTCAACAAAAATGGCACTGGAAACCATGTCGAAAAAGTCGATAAATGCGCCGCCGAAATTAATTGTCGCCATGAACATCAGATAAATAGCAACTAAGAAAATGATCGGGCCGGTAATACGGTGCAAAACCCAACGATCAACTTTATCGGTGGCGGTCTGCTTGTCCGCCTTAGCGTTTTCTATAGCCACCTGGGTGGCGTTGTTTGCAAAATTATACCAGCCGTCTGCCAGCAGCATATCACCGTCTTCACCTGTGGATTGTTCAAGTTGTTCGCAAACAGCTTTGATACGTTGCTTTAGGTCTTCATCAATGTTTGATTTGCCAAAAACTTTTTTTGACGCGCCTGCCTCGATCAACCGTATCGCCAGCCATCTTGTATCAGGTTCCTTAGTCTGCTGTAACAATCCGATGTTCTGAGCGATGGCACTTTCAACTTCAGGTGCATAGCTGATTTTGTTACTTGCGCGAGGAAATTGATTTTTTGTTTTATTTTCGAGCAGTTGGCGAATTTCAGAGATAAGGGTTGATACGCCCTGCTTTTTGGCTGCCACCATTTCAACAACTGGAACGCCCAATTTTTGTGAAAGGGCTTGCGTATTTATTTTTTCCCCTGCTTTTTCCACGGCATCCATCATGTTTAAAACCACGATGACAGGGCGACCTGTTTCGATCAGTTGAGCGGTCAGATACAGATTACGCTCTAAATTGGATGCATCAACAATATTGACGATTATGTCAAACCCTTCGGCAATAATCGCATCACGGGCCAGGGTTTCATCAAGTGACTTTTCATTGGCATCAGGGGCCGGTTGCAACGTATAAACACCAGGAAGATCAACAATATTGAGCAAGCCCTGCTCGTCTTTATATTCGCCGTACTTTCGATCAATGGTCACGCCTGGCCAATTGCCAACACGTTGTCGCGAGCCGGTTAGTGCATTGAAAAGTGTGGTCTTACCACTATTGGGGTTCCCGGCCAAGGCGATTTTGGGGGCGCTATTATTGACAGTGTCCTGATTATTTGGATCATCGTGGCATGACTTGGCCATGGGTTTACCCTTTGAAATGAATCAGCACTGAATCATGAAACGCTGGGGCTTACCAAAATTGCTTTTGCTTGAGATGGGCCAATGGCCAAACGCAGACCCTGGATGCCAACAACAACCCCTGCCCCGTTTTTTTGAATGATATTAAGACTTTTTCCAACGCGTAAGCCAAGATCAGCCAAGCGGCGGGCTTGCGACTTGTCGGCTTTAATGGCACTAACCGTCATTTTTTCGCCTTGTGAAGCCAGCATCAACGGCATTGCTGTTTGCGGCGAAGCCTGATGCAATGAAGAAGGCAAGGAGGTGGAAATCGCTTGTTTGTCGATTTGCGAATGAATATTCATTATTAACACCTGCCTAACTGAATGCTCGCCAGTTTGATCTAGATCAAACCAATTGCGAATGATTATCAACTACATATCGCAATTAAGAACAACTCGCAACAAAAATCACACGACAAACTGTCACATTCAACATTATAAGCTGATGAAGGCACAAAAAAAGGGTCGATCAGAGTCGACCCTTTTAAGATTGCGCAAAGCTCAAAATTTTATGAATTGGCTTTAAGCCAATTTAGAACGGTGTCAGCATCTGAAACTTCAAATGGATCCGCGCCGTGGTTATCTTCAAAGCCAGCTTCAACAAACATTTGTTTGATTTCGCTGTCATCAACAACCATTGCATAACGCCATGAACGCATGCCAAAGCCAAGATTTTCTTTTTGAACAAGCATACCCATTTTACGGGTAAACTCGCCATTGCCGTCTGGCAACAAGAATACTTTCTCAGCTTTTTGAGCAACGCCCCATTGGTACATGACAAAGGCATCATTGACTGACAAACAAACAACAGCATCAACGCCCTGGGCTTTAAATTCGTCATAAAGTTCTTCATAGCGTGGAAGGTGGCTGGTTGAGCATGTTGGTGTAAAAGCGCCTGGAAGTGAAAAGACAACCACTTTTTTGCCTTTAAACACATCATCACTGGTTAGCTGTTTCCAGTCAAACGGGTTTTCTCCCCCATCATCAGTGCGCACGCGAGTTTGAAATGTTGCATCAGGTACTTTTGTCAAAAAAGCCATTTTGCTTCTCCTTGGTTTATGTTCAAAACAGTAATAAAATTCCAGCTATTAGTTAGACGCATTCTAAAT
>JALWJW010000111.1 GCA_026996935.1 Hyphomicrobiales bacterium | reverse complement strand
GATCAGTATTTGAAGCCTGCTTGATTTGTTCAATGAAATCATTTGTACAGGCGGCAATGAAAATCATGGCGCAAACAACTGAAAACAGCGCTGCGGTGAAATTTGTGGTGACCCAGTATTCTGATTGGCGATAGTTTAGTGGTATAATAGCTTCATGGGTTGAAAACGTGATGACCGGGCGGATAAAGAACTGGAATGCCACAAGGACAAATAGCCAGAAAATCACTGTTTCTATGCCCCCTTTGTGGCGGTTTGCACGGACATGCCATGCGCCAATGGCAAAAATGGAGCCGATCATCACATTGACGGTTAAAAGGCTTAAGGTCAGCGTTTGGGTTGTCATTTGGAAAATGAAACCGAGCGTTACACCGACGGCCGATAAAATAATCATCTCTCTGATTGCAGGTTTCTGCTCGATGCGTTCACTGACAGCGCATACCAAAAGAATAGCAGCGGTGGCAAAAACGATGTTTGTGCTGGTGATGTTTAATAGTGTTTGGCCAATGGGAATGAGATGGGCGGCTAAAAAACCACACCCCATCAGAAAATATGACAAAGCGATTTTTAAGGTGTAGTGCCGCTCTTTATCCCGTGTCCAGAAAATCAGAAAAGTGACCGAGAAAATGAGGGCGATGATTGGATTAATCAAACCTAATAGAAAATCGTCTTTCACGATACTTGCCCACGTAAATAGTTATTTTGTCCCTCAGGTGATGTTTTACACGAAAAGGGATAAATAGCGTTTAAGCCGGTGAGGCAAAATTGAATGAATTTGTTAAGAGTTTATTAATTTATCGCGCTTCATATTTCTCAATCTCATCTTTTAGTATTACGGTTGCCGGTGCGAGTAAATCGGTAAATTGTTTATGGCGGCCAACTGATGAGGTAAAAACAGGTTGGCGGATGGCGTAAGGGGTGGGGGATTTTTCTGCCCGCTCACGAGCATGGAAATTGGCGCAATTATCGTTCCATTCAAGGCCCGTATGAGCGATGATGGTTTTGGCTGTGGCATCGAAATTATTGACCAGATCTTCGTAATAGACATTAAGTGCGGGGCTGGGGATATTGGCTGAAATGTGATCGATTGCTTTGATGTTTTGGTCGACAAAATGGGCGATGGTTTCAATATTTTTTAGATATGTACCGCGCAGCACGTGCAAATTGGCGATGGATGAAAGCACAATATCAAGGGGGTGACGGCGCACATTAATCAATGTGGCATTGGGAAAAACTTTGCGGATTAATGCCTGATAAGGTGCGTTGGTTGGCGCGCGGTTGGTGATGCGTTCGGCATCAAGCGCATCATAGGGGAAGCTGCCAAGGTAATCGGCCCCGATAGCGACAAGCTTTTCTGAATCTAAATCATAGGCAGCTTGGGGATAAGCGTTTTCTAAGGTTTCAATTTCATCAATGCGTGGCATGAGGAAATCTTTTTCCCCACCTGACCAGACATCGCTGTGGGCGGCGATGATTTGTTCAACCAAGGTGATGCCAGAGCGAGGTAAGCCGGAGATGAAAATGGGTAGTGCGCTTGGATGGCCTGTTTGTCCATTGTTGAAAAAGCCATTATCGGCTAGTGATTTGTGTAGGGCTAAGCCTTCTTCAATGTCGGCTGTATTGTGTTCGGTGTCTAAGCCGTTAAGGTTCATGGCTGTTTGATAGTGGGATGCCGCTGTTTCCGCCTGGTTGTTTTGTTCGAAATATTGCCCCAGAGCTAAGCTTAAACCAATTGTTTCAGAGGTTGGTTGTTTCTGGTCACTTAGCAGTTCTTCAGCATCGCTGGCATCTTGCGCGTTCATGGCGTTGGCAGTGACAAGGGCCATATAGGCATTGGCTTGCGGGCCGTTATTGGCCAGAGACTGACGCAATAAGGGTTCTGCTGCTTCAAAATCACCAGCATATTGCAAGGCAATAGCTTTGAGGTTTTGCAGCAAAGGGGAATCTGACTTTTGGGCCAGTGCACGGTCTAAAATTTCAAGCGCTGCTTTCACGTTGCCGTTTTCAATATGGTTTTGGGCGTAGTTGTGGAGCAGATGGGCATCATTTGGGCTGGCGGCAACAAGAGCCTGGAAAAGTTCATCTGCTTCATCGAAGCGGCCAAGGGATGAATAAGCGCGTGCCAGTGCCCATTTTGCATCGGTAAATTTGGGGTTGGCGATCATAGCGCGTGATAATAAATCTACCGCTTGTGCAGGATGGCCGACATTGAAGTATAAAACACCCAGAGAATAAAGTGATTTGAAGTGGTTGCCATCAACTTGCAACGCATCGCCATAATGACTGGCGGCTTGTTCCAGTTGGCCCAATTGCTCGGCAATGCCACCAAGCAATGAGTGAGCTTCGGCGTTGTTTGGGTCTTTTTTGATGACCCGCTTGGCGCTAGCAGCGGCGCGTTCAAAATCACCTGTTTGAAAGGCGCGAATCCCAAACTCAAGATCATCTTCGTCCTGGTTGCCGATCTGGCTATTGGGATTGCCGCCAAAGGTGAATTTGTGCGTGCTAGTGAGTTTGCCGTTGTCGCTCATGGGTGTCTCAATCTATGTGGGTTCTAAACAGTTGCGTTGAGGGTGCTTTTAGCGGTTATTCGGGGCGAAATAAAGCGCACTCAGCAAAATTTAAATGGCGGAGGATTGTAAGCCGATAAGCCAACGCATAGATTTAGTCGAAAATCAGATTTTTCAGTACACAATAAATGTCGCAAAGCAGCCAGTAAACCCATAGTGAGCAGCCCGAATAAAACATGATTGTTGTAGGGTAATGATTACTTTTCGCAGATTGTGTATCTTTGTTTTTAGAGTGGGTCGCGTTTATTTGAAATCACTTTGCCGGGATAAACGACTTGTTTCAATAATAAAAAATACAGGCAGCAAAAACAAATTCATAAATTCACTTGATATATTTTGTTAAGGAGCGATGCAGATTTTTATCTGGCATTTGTCCCTGGGTCGAGGCAGATAAATCCTGCCAGCCCTCCTTCAATCGCATAGGCTGGTAAGTTGGAGTTGCTGGAACACACTTTTCCATCTTTGGTGAAGATGAGATCGCGCAAATAACTAACCCGCGTTGGTAAAGGATAGCTGGTAAATTTTTCTGTTTTTGGATCAAATGAAAAAATTCGGTCGGACATATTTGAGGTAATCCATACCACACCAGTTTTTGGGTGAACATTAAGCGCGTAGGGGGTTTCGTATTCATTTGGGGCTAATGTGGGGAGTTTAAAGTGTATAAACTTACGTGTTTTGGGATCAAATTTAACAAGTTCGCCCGTATCAAACCCCGGGATCCACAATATGCCATTTGGCGCAAACCGTGGGCGGCGCGGGCCTATTTTGGGTGTGTCAAATTCGTCTATTTCCAAGGTTTTTGGATCAATGCGGCCAATTTTATTGGCGTATAGTTTTACATACCATGCGCTGCCATCGGTTGGGTTGATGTCAATACCATAAGGAAAGTTGAATACGTCACGCCCAAGGCCGGTTATTTTGTAATGAGAAAGAATGATAGGCAGATTTTTGCGGGGGAACCAACTGCCGATTTTTGCTAATGTTGGCAACATTGCATCGGTAATGCCACGTGCAATGCCATTTGTGGGTAAATCCAGAAGATCAAGCTGTTTTGTTTTTGGATTAAACACACCTACTTGATTTGAGGCAACAACGGTAAACCATAAGCGGTCTTTATGTCCTGTGCGGATTGTATGTAAATACATCGTGTCGGCAGCTATATCATAGGTTTCAAATTTATTTGTTGATGGTGTGTAAGCCATTAAACGCGATGACAGGGAGTTCGTAACCCAGATGCGTCCGTCTTTTGTTTCTGCCATAGAATGAGGACCATGCTTGCCACTAAACACGCCTATAGGCAGGGCAAGGCCTGAAAATTTCCCACCAATGGGCAAATCAACATCGGGTAGTTTTACCTCTAAAATTTCACCTGTTTTTCGGTTGAGTTCCCAGATAATATCATGGCCTTCATCAACGCCATAAAGTCGCCCGTCTTTTCCCACATCGGCATCATGGATAAATGTAAGGCCGTCGCCCGCATTCCATTCTTCGATTGTTGCGCGCGCAAGTTTTGGCGATACATCCCATGCCTGAATTGCTTTGATTGGTTTGCCGTCAAAGGTTTTGTGGAGTTGTGTTTGGATGCTTTCTTTTTCGGCATTGGTGATGACTGACAGATAACCTTCCATGCGTTCTACGATTTCGTCCCATTCTTCTTTGCTGCGTGGGCGGCGGGTGTAAGAATTGCCAATCTGGTGACAATAATTGCATTGGCTGACAAAGGCCGCGCGGTTTTCGCTTTTGGGCCATTTAATCATGGCAACATGGGCCGATGCCGTTAAACTGTCGGAAAGTTCTTGTGGGTCGGTAATTTTTTTGGTGGTGAAATCCAAATTGTATTTTTCACCATTTTTAATGGTGATTTTGGATACGACATCTGAGAAGAATGGCGTTCTTACACGCACCGATACATCACCAAAACTTGTGGCTGATATAGTATAGTTTCCCTCATTATCGGTGTATCTGGTGATGCGATGGTTTTCATCACTGGAAAATACGGTCACCATGGCCCCTGCAATGGGCATGTTGCTGGCAGATTTTACGTTGCCAGAAATTGTTGCGGGCTGTTTTATTGGTTTGCCGGCAAAATGAATGACTGGCTTGGAAAATGTTGTTTCAGCTTTTAAAATCACAGTGCGATGGCCGGTGAAAAAACCATTCGGGGCAAATATGGCCCCAATGCCCAGCGCCACAACAGCCAGCCCAATTTTTCGTTTTGTAAAAAAGGGTTTTTTCGTTTTCTTTGTCTTGCGGCTCATATTATTCCCCCGAATTTTTATATGGTAAAAAGCCAATTTTTCGCGCTTCATGGATGATTGTTTTCAGATAGGCACTTTTAGGCAATAATTTTCGACCTAAAATGACTTTGAGCGTATCGGTACCTGTGAGCACGGTGGTGGTTTTTTTTGTCACAGCTTTTACAATATCTTGAGCAACAATGTGTGGTGAGATGCCTTTTTCGCGGTAATATTTTTGCACGCGCGCAATGCGGTTTTCAGAAAAGCCATAACGATCATTATGGCGCATAATAGCTGTGTCGATAATACCGGGGTGGACGCATGTTACAGAGATTTTTGTATCGGCAAATTCCATATTCAAGACATCGCTTAGGCCTTCAACCGCCATCTTACTGGCAACATAGGCGCTCATATTGGGAATGGGGGCTAAAGATGCCATGGAAGATAAATTAACAATGTGGCCAGCAGTGTTTTGTTTGAGCCAAATATCGCTAAACAATTTACAGCCATGTACAACACCCATGATGTTTACGTCTATGGTGAGCTTCCAGTCTTGCAAGCTGGTGTCGGTAAAGCTGCGAAAGACACCTAAGCCAGCATTGTTGACAATAATATCAGGGATGTCACCAGTTTGGGTTAAGTTTTCGACCAATGTGCGATAAGCATCAGCATCGCGTACATCTAAAAGATATTTTTTAAACCTGTTATTATCTATTTCTGGTTCAGCGTTTAATGCTTCAAGACCAGCAAGGTCAATGTCAGTTGCAATGATGTTTGCCTGAGTTCTGGCAAATGCGAGCGCAATTTGATAGCCAATACCAGAACCTGCGCCTGTAATAAATACAGATCTATTCTCTAAATTATCCACTTTGCCCCCAACTTGAATGAAGATTTAAGTTAATTTGGCAACTTATGAAAGTAAAGCAGAAACGGTTTTCGTATATTTTGGGCTATCGTTGGCGTTCGGGACAGG
>JALWJW010000110.1 GCA_026996935.1 Hyphomicrobiales bacterium | reverse complement strand
GATATAGACAGACTGGCAATATAAAATTGTTATTAATTAAACAAAATCCTGCCCGCCAGCAAGGTATTGGGGCGGGGTGCTGAGTGGCGAGCAGGGTTTCAAAAGGTTATATTTCGCACCCTTTGAAAGTAATTGTTAAGTCAGATCAGTGCCCATCGGCATCGCCACCGTCACCGCCATCGCTGTCACCGCCATCATGGCCTTCAGCGCCTTCACCACCAGCGCCAGCGCCAGCACCACCGCCGGCACCAGCGCCACCATTTCCACCATCATGGCCATCATGACCATCAGAATCACCATCATGGCCTTCACTATCATCGCTGTCCTCTCCATCATGGCTTGAAGAATTCGAAGCGTTTGATATTGCAGATGTAGCTGATGTTGCAGATGTAGCAGATGTAGCTGATGCAGTTGCGGCACCTGCTTTACTTTTACTATTGGCATTATTAGTTGCTTTAGAGCCACCATTAAAGTTGGTGGTTGTTTGTGCCAAAACAACTGAAGATACAGTGGTCAGGCTTGTGCTTGCCAAAAGAACAGCGAAAGCCGGGATGATGATTTTTTTCATAATTATTTTCCTCGAATAAATATTGTGTTTGAAACGGTTACTGTTTCCAGTGATTACAGATTTAGCGCCATCCTCCTGTTAAAAGTCTGTCACACCTTGTCAGGAAACTGTCAGGTTGAATCGGGTTGGAAAAGAGATGTACTATTACTTAAATAATTAGGTAAAATGGTATTCGGAACGAAAATTGGTTTGTCAGATGAAGTTTCTTCAACGCGTAATACTATTGATCTGTTTAAGCGCATGTTCGCTTTTCATCGTTGTTTATTCAACGGCAACACCAGCTTGGGCAGATGGCGGCGAAGGTGGTGGTGAAGGCGGCGGAAATAGCGGTGGCGATGGTGATAGTGGCGATGGTGATAGTGGCAATAGCGATAGTGGTCACGGTGATAGTGACAATGGCCAAAGCGGAAATACTGGCGAAGGAAACTCCAGCAACAGCAATGGAACCACAGGTTACCAAACGGGCTTTTGGGGTTTTTTCAATAAACAAAGTGCCAAACCAAAATCGCCAGTTACATCTGCAAAATCGGGAAAAACCCCTTTATCTGTTGTCATTAGAGATTTCAAAAAATCAGGTAAAGGGCGTTTCCTTGATGCCAACATCACAAAGAAAAATCGCGTATCCTACTATAAAGTGACCTTCATTCGCCCCAACGGCAAAGTTGGCTCAATTCTTGTCCCCGTACGATCAAAATCAAACGGCGCATCTCGCCGTTCTAGAACAAACTTCAACCGGAACTAGGCGATGCACATACTTATAGTTGAAGACGAAATAGAAATTGCACACGATATTGGGCAAGCCTTAACAGCAGCAAACTTTCTGGTATCTTACGCCCATGACGGCGAAGAAGCAGATTTTCTGGGCTTTACAGAAGACTATGATGCCGTTGTGCTTGATTTAGGCTTACCCAAAAAAGATGGTCTCACCGTCCTTAAAAACTGGCGCCGCGAAGGTCGTACATTTCCAGTCCTTATTTTAACCGCACGTGGAAGCTGGCAGGAGAAAGTAGAAGGCATTGATAGCGGCGGCGATGATTATTTGGCCAAGCCATTTGAAATGGAAGAATTAATGGCCAGACTGCGCTCAATCATTCGTCGCAAAGAAGGCCATGCGACTTCAATTTTAGAAACAGGTATTCTAAAAATCGATAGCCGCTCAGCGCAGGCGTTCTTAAAGGGCAGAGCTTTGCCTCTTTCCCCCCTGGAATATCGCACCCTCTATTATCTTTTGCACCATAAAGGGCGCACCGTATCACGCACCGAAATCATGGAACATATTTACGACATCAACCATGATAGAGACATCAACGCCCTTGAAGTCCTGATTGGAAGATTACGCAAAAAAGTCGGATCAGGCTTGATCCAAACACGCCGAGGGGTTGGATACTTCATTGAATAAGTCAAGTTTTGCGGCCTTTCGCACGTTGAAAGGCCGTCTCATTCTTCTCTCGGTTGGCATCTTAGCACTCGCACTGGTCGTTGCCTGGTTTGCCCTGTCCAATCTGTTTGAAAAGCACGTTGAAGCACGTATCCAATCTGAACTTACCAACCATCTCAACCAGCTCATTCTATCGATTAAAGAAGACAAACCTGGAAAATTATCACTCAAAAAACCTTTGTCAGACCCCCGCTTCAACCAGCCGTTTAGCGGCTTGTACTGGCAGGTAACAAGCAAAGATGGCGGTTTATTAAAGTCTCGCTCACTGTGGGATTATAAATTAGATATTTCAAAAAAGGTAAAAAACATCAATGGCTTACAAGAATATTCAATCGAGGGACCAGACAATAGCGAACTGTTTTCCATGGTCCAATATGTCTCCTTAGATGCCGGCAGCGGTGAAAAATTTTTCCTGATGATCGTAAGCCTCGATCACCGGGAAATTACAAAAGCAGTTGATAATTTTTCCTATGATCTTGCTCTTGCCCTTGGCGCGCTGGCCATCATTTTGCTGATAACTGTATTAATTCAAGTTTTTGTTGGTCTTGCCCCATTAAGAAAAATCAAAACTGAATTGGCTCAATTACAATCAGGCGACCGTCAAAACCTTGATAATTCGTACCCCAACGAAGTCTTACCCGTCATCAAACAAATCAACAACTTTATCAAATCTCAGGAAATAGCTGCCGAGCGCGGCCGTGCCAGAGCCAGCGACCTGGCCCACGGTTTTAAAACACCTTTATCGATCCTGACTGCTGAAGCACGCAAGTTGGAAAGTCAGGGCAACACCAAAAGCACACAAGTCCTTAGACAGCAAATCGCCACGATGAAACAACATGTTGAGCGCGAATTGGCCCGAGCAAAATTACAATCAATTCAGCCGCAAACCTCTCAAAAAACCAACATCAGGGAAACTATTGAGAAACTTGTTACTACTTTAGATCGGCTAACCGACGACCATAAAACAAACTGGGTCATAGACATCCCGTCACAATTATCTGCCCAAATAGAAACGGGCGATTTTATTGAGGTATGCGGTAACTTACTTGAAAACGCGCAAAAATGGTCAAAGTCCACCATTGCAATCTCAGCCAGAAAAATTCGCGATGATCGCGTGATTTTAGAAATAGAAGACGATGGCCCCGGTGTTAAAGACAACCAATTAGAAGAAATCTTGCAACGCGGCAAACGCCTTGATGAAACCACAAATGGCACAGGGCTCGGCCTTGCCATCGCCAATGACATTATGCTGGCCTATAATTACAGCTTAGAACCCTACCACGCCAAACAAGGCGGCCTAGGCATGCGTTTATTTATGACCATTAAAGATTGAACTAGAGTACGTCGCGTTAGGACGGAGACCCTAAGCCCGGCCGCCATCTACCGCGCGAATTTCTGTTAATTGGTCCATAATCAGGCTTTTTGCCGGTTTTACGATATTGCCCAAATGCAGCAATGCTTTTCGGGCAAGTTTTGCCGGTGCCGTATTGTTGGTATAAAGTTTTACCAGCGCATTAGTGCCATGATAAACAGGGGCCGCAATCCGCTGATGTTTGGTGCTATAACGCGACAACACTTGCGCTGAACTGAAGTCTTTGCCCTCATCAATTGCTGACATCATTTCACTGGCCAAAATGTGAGCGCTTTGCAAACCAAGGTTAAACCCGTGCGCCGTTACAGGGTGCATCCCCACCGCCGCATCACCTATCACGGCAAATCGGTTTGTATAAAACTGTTTAGCCAGTGTTGCGACCAACGGATAGGCAAACAACTCACTGGTTAAGGCCATAGAACCCAATTTATGGTTCAGACGATTTTCAATATCGCGGGCAAAGGCCTGCTTATCCATATCCAAAACGCTTTGCGTTTCTTCTGATTTCAAGGTGATGACAATTGAAACTTTATTGTCATTAATCGGCAAAACCGCAAGGGTGCGATCATAATGGAAACATTCTGTTGCCGTATCAAAATGCGAGCGTGACGCGCTCATGGTGCAAACAATACACGTGCGGCCAAAATCAAGCATTGAGGTTGAAATGCCCATCATGCGCCGTGTTGCTGAAAATCGGCTGTCAGCGGCCACAACCAACGGGGCATCCAAACGCTCACCATCTTCAAACTCAACCCAGCCACGCACCGCATTGGTGCCAACCTTGGCGACAGTTTTATCACACAACATGGTCACATTATCGCTATCTTGCAGTGCATCCCAAGCCGATTTGCGGATTACATTATTGGCCACCATAAAGCCAAGATTGTCTTTGCTGGTTTCACTATGGTCAAAATCAAGCGAATAAGGCGAATTTCCATTGACCACTTTTGCTGTCTTGATAATGGTTTTTTGCTTATCATCAATAAGCGGCCACATGCCCAAATCGTTCATCAACTTATGAGACAGATGGGTCAAGGCAATTTCACGGCCATCATAGGCTGGATCTGCCAATTGCTCTTTAGAGGTTTTTTCCACTACAGCGATATTCAAACCACTGTCTTTTAAAGATCGTGCAAAACTTAACCCCGCAGGTCCAGCACCAATAATGATTACATCAAAAGCCATAAAGAGCGTCCCCTAATAAGAAAAAACCAGTGCGACAAACTTACAGCAATCTTTTCATACAGCTTTGATTTGCGTCAAACCACCACACCACACATAAACAGGGTCAAATGAGGGTCAGGACCTTTAATAATGTCGGGGTAGCACATCACCACCCCGACTTTTGTTGAAATCAATTATTCCACAATAGCCGCCATACCATTTTTGCGATTGACTTCAACTTTAAACAACAACTCACCATTTGGCGACGTTACATTGACAATCGCTGTTTTAGGCATTTTATTTGAGCCATCAGCAACGCTGCCGGCAATAAGTTTTGAAAAACCGTGCTTGGCCAAACGGCCATCAATCATGCGTTTAATGTCATTGTTTGAATATGGTTTTTTTCGAACCATGAACATTTTGCCCATCATCATTTTACGCATTTTCATCATACGCTTCATCATTTTCATTTGGCCCATGCTGCCCTGTTTCATGCCACCCTGGCCCATACCACCCTGTTTTATGCCGCCCTGATTCATACCCTTTGCACCACCATGGCCAGGCTTCTTCATCATTTCGGCCTGACCATTCTGGCCCATGGTGGGGCTTTGTTGGGCATAAGAGGTGGTGCTAAGCGGCATCATCAATGAAATTGACAAGACAGTTGCAGATGCAATCATTGTTTTCTTGAGCATAATATTTTCCTTTGATTTTGAGATAATCTAAAATTAGACACCTGATTTTGCTCATCAGATAATCAAAACCTGAGCCTTCCAGCAGCTAGAGGGTCAACAACCTATGCTATTAATAATTGTTAATACACGTTGATATATAAAACCCTTTGACTTTCCAGTAACTAGAAAGAATACACTCAAGATCGGTGCGCGGATTATCGCGCTAAAAACATCCTTAAAGGCTCGCTCATATTGTTAGGTGCATTATGGAAACATCAATATTTACAATCATTTATAAGCCACTCGTAAAAAGCAGCGCCCACAAAACATTACGTGACCGATATAAAAGCCCCGATCAAGGATACCAGGGGCGCTGGACAAAACCCGAAGTCAATTCTTTACTGAAAACACATGGGTACGGGTGGGTATGATGGTTTCAAAAGTAAATTTGCAGGAGATCCCGACCCTTGGCTCACGTCATAATGTATTTTTAGCCATCATCACCACCGCCGCCTATCGAGAACTCATCAGCACAGGAACACCCAAAGACTACGCGGCAAGATTGATAAGT
>JALWJW010000109.1 GCA_026996935.1 Hyphomicrobiales bacterium | reverse complement strand
TCCGTTGCCGGAAGCATTTTCCTTGGTGCTGAAAAACTATTGTTGCAAAAAACCGACGGCTTGGTTTTTGTTTGCGAATATGAAAAACGCACCTTTGATGAAAAGCTCGGCATTGGATCAACACCTAGCTGCGTTGTACACAATGGATTATGGTCGCAAGAATTTAAACCTGCTGAACTTTCCGACATGGCATCAGATGTTTTGTTTATTGGCGAACTTCGTCTGCTCAAAGGGGTTGATGTGTTAATTCAAGCCCTGGCCATGATTGATGGTGCCAGCGCGACGATCGTTGGAGATGGGCCAGATCGTGCCACTTTTGAGACCCTAGTTGCAGAAAAAAACTTAACTGACAAAATCACCTTTACAGGGGCAATGCCCGCCCATGATGCTTTTGGTCTTGGGAGGCTCATGGTCATCCCTTCTCGCAATGAATCTTTCCCCTATATCGTTTTGGAGGCCATAGCTGCCCACAAGCCGATTATCGCCAGCGATGTTGGAGGAATTGGTGAAATCCTTGAAACCTCTTGTTTGGTGCCGGCCGATAATAAAGATCAGCTTGCGCATCAGATTAAGCAATATCTAAACGATCCTGACAGCGCGCAAAAAGCGGCAAACGCTCGTGCCAAATCTTTAAAAGAACATAAAAGCGTTCAGGTTATGGCTCAGCAAATTTGCGATTTTTATACTCAAATCAAGACCAGCTAATTACGCTTGAATAACGCGCAGGCAGTGCGTTAACACTTTTTTAACCACCAGTAATAATTTCACATAATATCCTGTATTTTGGTTCAAAAATTGCGTGATTTCCTTTTGAAACACAATTTGTCTCAAAAGGACCCATTATTATGCGTTACTCCTCAGATGTTGCGGCAAAAGTTATTACATCAGAAGCGTTGTTAAAACTTACACGCAACAGCCAAGATGCAAAATCCTTTACCAAACCAACATCTCTCATCTCGCGCGAGGTTGTCGCTGGATCAGCGCGACTTTTTGAGATCATGTTTATTGGTTTATCAGGGGCAGGTGTTTGGGCCGCATATATTGCCGATTTTTCGGCCCAATCCATATTATTATTCTTACCGGTGTTCGTATTTATTTCCATATCACTGCCATTGCTTATGCAAATCAATGGCTTGTTCGATATGAATGCCTATTTACGCCCGTTTTCTCACGCATCAAAATTAGCCCTGATCTGGGCGAGTGTGTTTGCTGTGGTTTTAAGCTTTTTGTTCTTTAGCAAAGTTGGTGAAAGCTATTCGCGGTTGTGGATTGGAAGCTGGGCTGTTGGCGGGTTTTTGAGCCTTATGTGGCAGCGGTTTCTTTTTTCTCTGGTCATTAACCGCCTCAATACGGCAGGTCAACTTGATCGACGCGCGGTCTTGGTTGGTGGTGGAAAACCGGCAGATGATATTCTGGCTTCACTTGAAGCAACACCTGCAAATGATGTTACAATTATTGGTATTTTTGATGATCGCGGCGATGATCGCTCTCCAAGTCAGGTTCGCGGTCTACCCAAATTGGGCAGCGTGGATGAACTGGTTGAATTTGCCAGACAAACCCGCGTCGATATGTTGATTGTTACCCTGCCTTTGGTAGCCGAAAACCGGTTGTTGCAGGTGATGAAAAATCTGTGGGTATTGCCCGTCGATATTCGGTTAAGTGCTTACAGTCAAAAACTGCGTTATAAATCGCGCGCTTATTCTTATCTTGGCAATGTGCCAATGTTGGATGTACTCGATAAACCGCTTTCTGGGTGGAATGCGATTTTAAAAGTGCTTGAAGATAAAATAATCGCCTCAATCGCTGTTGTTTTGTTGCTGCCAATTATGGGGCTCATTGCTCTTGCCGTAAAATTGGATAGCCGTGGGCCGGTTTTATTTAAACAAAAGCGCTATGGTTTTAACAATGAACTTATCGAGGTTTACAAATTCCGCTCAATGTATGTGGATCAAAGTGATGCTACAGCCTCAAAACTTGTCACGCGTGACGACCCTCGTGTTACCAGAGTTGGCCGCTTTATCCGTAAAACAAGCCTTGATGAGCTGCCACAAGTGTTCAATGTGCTTAAAGGTGACTTGTCTCTGGTAGGCCCTCGCCCCCATGCTACCCACGCAAAAGCCCAAAACCATCTCTATTATGATGTGGTAGATGGGTATTTTGCCCGCCATCGGGTAAAACCAGGCATCACGGGCTGGGCTCAAATCAACGGTTGGCGCGGGGAAACCGACACAAAAGAAAAAATTGAGCGAAGAGTTGAGCATGATTTATTTTATATTGAGAATTGGTCTCTATTATTCGATCTATACATTATGGCAAGAACGCCATTTTCATTGGTCGAAACGGAGAACGCATATTGAGTATTGTTGATTCAACTCATCAATCATATCAAACCTCAGCGCAGGATTTGCCTCAGCAAACCAAAAAAGGCTTCATTTCTTTGGATTTGGTGCAGCGGTTTTTTCTGTGGTTAATGCTTGCTTCAAGCTGGTTTGTGATTATCGAGCCAGCCCCGTATGAGATTTTGTTTCTCATCACCTTATTCTTTATGCTGCCAACCGGGTTGCGGTTTCACCGTGCCACTATGCCGTTATTGTTGTTTTTGATGCTTTATAACATTGGCGGCGCGTTTTCTATGCTGCCTGTATCGGGTGAGGAAAAGGTCAAACAGTTTTTTATTGTTTCGGTTTATATGGCAACGACATCGATTTTCTTTGCGGCAGTTCTTTCAGATGATACGGAACGGCGCATTGCGATCATCAAAAACGGCTATATTATTGCCGCAGTCTTAGGCTCAATTATGGGGCTGATCGGGTACTTTAATATTGCTGGCATGGGTGGGGCATGGGCACCGCTTGACCGGGCGCAAGGGACATTTAAAGACCCTAATGTTCTCAGCACATTCCTCATTGCACCTGCAATCTTTCTAATTCAGGACCTTATGCTTGGCAGACAAAAATGGCCACTCACATCAGCTTTGGCGCTGATTATTATCATCGCCGGAATATTTTTTGCTTTTTCTCGCGGTGCATGGGTGAGTTCGGTTCTATCAGGTTTGATGCTTGTGGTTTTAATGTTCCTCCTTACGCCATCAAACAAACTACGCAGTCGTATTGTCATTTTATGTCTGATCGGGGTAGCGGTGTTGGTTGTCCTGTTTTCTATCGCCATGTCATTTGAGAGCATCCGCTCATTACTGCTTGAACGGGCAAATCTGATCAATTCATACGATGGTGGAGAACGTGGGAGGTTTGGTAATCAATTGCGCTCAATCCCGTTTCTGATGGAGCGAGTAAACGGTTTTGGACCACATGTTTTTGCTAAATTATTTGGGCAAGACCCGCACAATGTATTCCTGAATGCCTTTGCCGCCTATGGCTGGCTTGGTGGGTTTTCTTATTTATTACTCATTATCTCAACCCTTATGATTGGGGCCAAAACCATATTTACACGCACCCCCTGGCAGTGGTTTTCCATTGCCATTGGTGCGCCTTTGCTTTTCACCATATTACAAGGCGTACAAATTGATACGGATCACTGGCGGCACTTTTATTTATTGCTCGGCTTAATGTGGGGGCTTTATGCGGCAACAGTGAAATATCAAAACGGTCAAAGGTAACACCGGATTGATGGCGTGAGATAGGCTGATTACTTCTCTAAAAAATCCCCGCATCGCGGCGCTGGCGATTTGCCCCATGGCATGATGGGCACAGTGCTGGTTGAATTTTTAGGGCTGCCTTCGATCACTTTGTCTGAATAAACCAGGTAGACCAGAACATTACGTTTGGTATCGCAACCGCGAACAATCTGCATTTTTTTAAAGAATAAAGAACGGCGCTTTTTATACATTTTTTCGCCCTGCTCAAACTTTCCCTTAAACTTTACAGGGCCAATTTGTCGACATGCCAGGGAAATTTCTGATCGTTCTTCGGCAAACCCTGCCCAGCCTTTCCAACCGCCAATTTCCGGTATAGTGAAGTGACAGGCAACGCCTTCCACTAATGGATCATCAATGGCAAATGTGGCTAGTTTTGCATCTGGCGACAACAGTCGAAAAACGGTACTTTTTTCAAAAATTAATTCTGGATCACCAGCGCCTGCAAAGGAAAAACCTGTAAATCCAATGAGAATTGCACCAGCAAGGACTAAGCGTTTCATAAGTCACCTGTTATTATTTATTAATATAAGCTCTTGTTTCTATGTACTTTGGCAATGCGCCTTTCAAAATCAAGAGTCAAATAAATTAAAGCACGCCCCTCAATAGAGGTTGGCAAATTTTGCGATACAGCCAAGCGTTAGAGAAAAGACATAAAGCTTGTTGGCGATTCATAAAAAGTGATCTGTCTGACCCCAAAAATTGTTAATATTCAACGCCAAAACCTATTAAGATGTAAAGTTGGAACATGTAAGTACTTGGTTTTATTTGTTTTTTTACGAAGCTTGATCTATATCAAACTTCATATTGACAACGTAAAGTTTGCAGCGTATTTCTGAATTGGGCAGTCGCAAAACTCGGTATTTCGCGTCTACCCCTCACCACGTTAGGCGCGAAATACCATCCCCTTAAAGGCACGTCTTCCAAGAGAGGTTAGCGGTTTTTCCGATCAAACTCTTTATTAACACCATCGTGGCTGACTTTGACTTCCGGTGGCCAAGTGCTTTTTATGTAAGATAAAACCGCTATAATTTCCTTATCAGACAGCGTGTCTTTAAACGCAGGCATATCGGTTTTATAATCTTCCCCCGCAAAAGCTTTCACACCAAACTTGGTTAAGTCAAACAACATTTTATCAGCATGGTGCCATGTGTGGCCGGTATTATCATGTGGCGGGGCTGGTAATTTGCCTTCTTCATTACGGGTTTGCCAATTAGCCTGCCCCTCAAGCTTTGCACCATGACATGAAGCACAACTATTATCGTAAACAGTTTTGCCAAGCATAACAGTGGCCTGATCGTTAGGGGCAAGGCTGATTTTTTTCTGTTTGCCGTAAACAAAGTAAAGCACCAAAGCAATCGTTCCAGCAAATAAAAATATTGCCGCAATGATCTTTAAACTACGTTTATTGTTTTTTAGATTTGACAAATGATTTTCCATTCTTGTGTTCTACAGACATTATATATTCTGCAATTGCATTTAAGTCTTCATCACTAAGGTAGCTGGTGCCATCTGCCACCACTTCCCCCATAGAGCCGCCAAAAGCATCTCCATCGGGTTTGGTTCCCGTGCGCAAAGCAAAGACCAAATCTTTTTTCGTCCATTTATTTTTTTTCAAAGCCGTAGCTGTAATCGGTGGGATTTTCTCACCGTCAGGTCCGTTTTTATTGCCATTGAGTTCATGGCCATAATCTTTGCCACCTAATAAATTTTGCGGCGTATGGCAAGCTGAACAATGGGTTGGGCCTTTAACCAGTAATGCTCCGCGATTCCATTGTTTTGACATCGAAGGATCTGGCTGAAAGCGCTCGTCTTTAAAAAACAGTTTCTTCCAGGCGGTCAATAATATCCGATATTGAAATGGGAATTTCAAATCATGATCCGGCACCTTGGTCTTAACTGGAGGAACCGTTTTAAAGGCGGCCCATAAGTCGGCAATGTCTTGATTTGAAAGTAGTGTGTAATGAGGATAAATGAAAACCGGGTAATAATTTTCCCCCTTAGGGTTTATCCCATGGGTCAAAGCAGCGGAAAAATTGGCCAATGTCCAATTGCCGATCCCCTGCTCTTTATCCATCGTAATATTGGGGGCATAAAATGTGCCAAACGGGGTCTTTAGTGGGCCACCGCCCGCCAAAACA
>JALWJW010000108.1:9048-21251 GCA_026996935.1 Hyphomicrobiales bacterium | reverse complement strand
AGAACCAACACCGATTTTCGCAAATTTGACGGTATTTTGCGTATGGTTCTTGATGTTAGCCAGGACCAGGCTCAACAAATTGAGCATTTTTTAAAGACCGAATATGAAAACAAAAACCTGTGTTTTGGACTTCACACTGCCGACAAGGCTTTAATGACCTGCCTGGTTTTCAGCTTGGAACAATCTGAGCACGTACATTTCATTGACGGCTCCAATGGCGGCTTTGCCCTTGCCGCAATCGGTTTTAAAAACCAAATAAAACATCTGGAAAACACACTATAATTGCAACAAAAACTATCCCTTGCAGATTACAACCGATATAGAGTATTCTTATGCTTTAAAAACTGCGGTAAAATGTAAAAAAGCTGCTATAATTTCTATCAACAATCGCGACCACACTGCGTTCAAACCGTCATTTGGTCTGCACATTTAAAAAGGGTCATATTTTGTCCCCCACTAAGACCACCCCCTCACTTTCAAAAATCGTCAAAGACGCACTTGAAGAAGCAAAAGGCGAAGATATCATTTCAGTATCGCTTGATGGCAAAACCGCCATTGCCGATGAAATGATCATCGTATCAGGACGTTCAAACCGCCATGTATCTTCCATTACAGATAAATTGGTTGAGGTGTTAAAACAAAATGATTTTCGCGATCTGCGTATCGAAGGGCAACAGCATTGCGACTGGGTGTTGGTTGATGCCGTTGATGTTATCGTCCATATTTTCAGACCCGAGGTGCGTGCGTTCTATAACCTTGAAAAATTATGGTCTGAAGATGCACCTGACAACCGTGCGGCAAGGTAACAACAGACTCCATGCACATTCATATCGGTGCCATAGGCAGGCTCAAAAACGGGCCAGAAAAACAACTTGCTGCTGAATATTTTGACCGCATCAGAAAATCTGGTCGCGCCCTGGGTATTACAGGTCTTGATATTAAAGAATACCCTGAATCACAAAACGCCAGTGATGTGCAGCGAAAATCCCAGGAAGCAGAAAAGCTCCTTGCCGGATGCCCGCCACAATCAGTGCTTATTGTTCTTGATGAATTTGGCAAAGATGACAGCAGTGAGGACTTTTCAAACCTTTTAGTAAAACTGAAAGACACCGGGACCCCATCGATCAGCTTTCTGATTGGTGGCCCGGACGGGCACGACCCGAAATTACTGGTCAACGCCACCAGAAAAATGGCCATGGGTAAAAAAACCTGGCCTCATAGGCTTGTTCGAATCATGCTGGCAGAGCAAATATACCGGGCGATTACCATTATGGCGAACCACCCCTATCATCGCGCTTAAAACAGAAAATTTTACAAAGAGAGGTTTGTTTGCGTTTTCAATTCCATCAACAAGCCCGTTTAAAACCATATTACCTGCGTTCACCTAAAAAGATCGCGGCCCTTGTTGTTGCTGTTTTTACTTGTTTTGCCTTCCTGCCTGTTTCCACCAGTTCTGGCCAGCAAAACGATCAAAAAAACCCAACAACACAAGATCTGCAGGGAATTAATCGTCAGCTTCAACAATCAAATGAGCGCGAACAAAAAATTGCTGGCGAGCTCACAGCACTTGAGCGCGAAGCGCGCGAAATCTCACAACGCATTATTGCTCTTGCCAGCAAAACACAAAATCGCGAAGCAAAAATTTCAGCCGGCCTGGATAAAATCGCCGAACTGAACGCCACAGAAAAACAATTACTCACCAGTTTAAATGTCAAGCGCGACACCCTTGGGGAATTACTCGTTGGTCTACAGCGCCTTGAGGGCAACCCGCCCCCACCATTGGCCGCACACCCGCGCGATGCCTTGGCAGCAGTGCGCAGCGCCACACTTTTTGGTTCTATTATTCCTGCAATCAAAGCTGAAACCACCATAATTCGACGCGAATTGGCAAAACTACAGAACGTGCGCGAGAAGTTAAAGATCGCCCAATCCGATCTGCAAAAAGACAACAAGACACTCGATAGCGTTCGAGCAGAATTACGCAAAGCCCTGGCTTTGAAAAAAAGTTTCGTTAAAAAAACCAAACAACAACTCAAACAGGAAAAGGCGCGAACAGCAGCACTGGCCAAAAAGGCACAAAACCTGAAAGACCTCATTGCTCGCATTAAGAAACAACAAAAACTCGATGAAGAAAAAAAGCGCCTGGCTGAACAACAAAAATCGCTAGAAGAACAACGAAAATTGCAGGAAGCCCGCCGTAAAGAAGCAGCACGCAAAGCCGCACTGCTGCGCCCAAGAGTTATTTTCTCACAAGCTAAAGGTTCTCTTAAATACCCCGCTGAAGGTAAAATTGTGCGTGGATTCAACGAAAAAAGCACCCTGGGTGATCGCTCAAAAGGACTCTATATGGCCACCATCAAAAACGCACAAGTTACAGCACCATCTGATGGTGTTGTTGAGTTCGCGGGAGAATTCCGCTCATATGGACAATTATTAATATTGAACGTTGGCCAAGGCTACCATATGTTATTGGGAGGAATGGATAAAATTGACGTTCAAACAGGTCAACGCATATTTGCTGGAGAACCCATTGGGACGATGGGAGCAGAAGCGGCTCGCAAAACTTTGATCACCGCATCATTGGACGTAAACAAACCAGTACTGTATATAGAATTTAGAAAAAATGGTGGCTCAGTGGATCCAACCCGCTGGTGGCACAAAAACCTTAAAAGGGCTCGTAACTAATGCGCAAAAATACACTTAAATCACTCAGCCTCATTGCAATTGGCGCTTTTGCAGCCAGCGCTGGCTGGCACGTTTTAGAAGCGGCAACTGCTGCCAATAATAATGACACCTATCGACAGTTAAATCTGTTTGGTGATGTATTTGACCGCATCCGCGCTGATTACGTCGAAGTTCCAAACGAGGAAAAATTAGTTGAAGCAGCCGTAAACGGTATGCTCACCTCTCTTGACCCCCATTCAAGCTATATGAGCCCAAAACGGTTTAAAGATATGCGCCAACAAACCCGTGGTGAATTTGGCGGCTTGGGCATTGAAGTTACTATGGCGAACGGGGTCATTAAGGTTGTAACACCCATTGATGACACACCGGCAGCTAAAGCTGGTGTTCGCGCCGGTGATTTAATCACCCACTTAAATGGGGAACGCGTTCGCGGCATGACACTCAACCAGGCCGTTGATAAAATGCGCGGTAAAGTAAACTCGACACTAACCGTTACCATTGTGCGCAAAGGTTTGAAAAAACCATTTGACCTGAAAATCGTCCGCGACATTATTCGGGTTAAATCTGTCAAGTTTTCCAAAGAAGGTGATATTGGTTATATCCGCATTACATCGTTTTCAGAACAAACCCAAACCGGTTTAGATAAAGCCATGAAAACGTTAAATAAAGAAATTGGTAAAAAGCTAAAGGGCTATATTCTTGATTTACGCAATAACCCTGGCGGCTTGCTCGACCAGGCCATTTCTGTTTCCGATACATTTCTTGAACGCGGCGAAGTTGTCTCAACCCGTGGACGCAACCCGTCAGACACACAACGCTTTACCGCCCGCGCTGGTGATTTAGCCAATGGCAAACCTATCATTGTCCTTATCAATGGTGGTTCGGCCTCTGCTTCTGAAATTGTCGCCGGCGCTTTGTCAGACCATAAACGCGCGACTATTCTTGGCACGCGCTCATTCGGTAAAGGCTCCGTTCAGTCCATTATTCCTCTAAATGGTCAAGGTGCTATTCGTTTAACAACCGCGCGCTATTACACACCTTCAGGCACGTCAATACAAGCCAAAGGCATTACCCCGGATGTCAAAATTGAAGAAGATTTGCCACCAGAATTAGCAGCCTTGGTTAAAAAACAAAAAACTGGCGAAGCAAGCTTGAAAGGCCATCTTCAAAACGAAGGCAAAAATGGCGCAAAAAAGGAAGAATCCGGTTCATCTGCTTTTGTCCCCCGTGATCGCAAACTGGATAAGCAATTCCATGCTGCTGTTGACCTTTTACATGGTCTAAAAGTAGCGGCCGTTATTGAAAAATATAAGCCAAAACCAATAGAGACTGTCAAAAAGAACACCGATGAAAAAACTGAGAAAAAACAAAAACCAGCTAATAATTAGTTTGTTTTCCCATTTACATTTAAAGGGAGCCTCGGGCTCCCTTTTTTATTTTCGATTTTTTACCTTTGATTCTTTATAATCAACAGCGAATCACAAAATTTGGCACATTTTCACAAATCTCCCAAACCGAAATGAAAAGGTTTATCCCTCAAAATGCAAGACGACTTGAGACAACCACTCAAACGCAAGACAATAGGTGATAGATTACGCGCCCTTACGCCCTCAAAATTGCAAACAGCAAGTGCGTTGGCAATCATAGCAGGGGCATCGGCCATCGGCTGGGCTTATCTGCAAGATGCCCCCAATGCGGGCCAACCTGTCGTCACCATGAAAATTCATCCGCTGGAAAAAATTATAACCGCTACCACACCGCCAAAACAACCAGCTACACAAAACCTGGACAAAGCCTCAAATAAGGTGCCACCAGAACCAGACCCCATTGATAGCCCAAATGACCGCGCCGTCATTTATGGTCAGCAAAAAGTTGCAATTATTGAACGACCCGGCATAAAAACATCCAGACCTCTGCGTCGCGCCCCTGTTAATGCCGTATCAGAACGCGGCCCCTTTGGCTTGCTACCTAAAAAAGCCCGCAATGGACAAAGCCCTTTTCTGGTTTATTCCACAAAACCTGATCGGTCTTTATCTCGATCAGGTAAACCCAAAATTGCTATTGTTTTATCTGGCATGGGCATTAACGCAAAACTGACCAATAAAGCGATCAGAGAATTGCCGGGACAAATTACCTTTGCCTTTGCCCCGTATGGACGCGGACTTCAATCAACCATCAATAAAGCCAGAGCCCGCGGGCATGAGATTCTCCTTCATTTACCCATGGAACCTTTTGGATATCCCGGTGTTAATCCTGGACCCAAGACCCTTATCGCATCTGCTGAAACAGGTCAGAATCTGAAAAAATTACAATGGCTGATGAGTCGTTTTTCAGGGTATTCAGGTGTAACAAATTATATGGGAGCAAAATTCACCTCCGATGGTGGCGCCCTGCTCCCTGTATTCTCGCAAATCAAACAACGCGGCCTGGTTTATTTTGATGACGGTTCAAATACCTCATCTCTAACCAACTCAATCGCTCAAGCAGTTAATCTTTCCACCCGCACAACCGATGTTGTGATTGATACAGACCAATCCACTGCAAGCATCGAGCGCGCCCTTCAAAAACTTGAAGACACAGCCCGGCGCAAAGGCGTTGCCATAGGTTTTGGGACCGGGCTTTCAATCACCATTGATGCAGTGGAAAACTGGTCACGCAGCTTGGCCGGCCGCGGGATGGTTCTTGTACCCTTATCTGTCGCCTACCGTTCAGGACGTTCATAAATGACAAAACAAAAACCACTGCCTACTGCCTACCGACCTTGCGTTGGGGTTATGCTGTTAAACAAAGACAATAAGGTTTGGGTTGGTCGCCGCATCGCCATTGACAAGCACGATGATGAAGGAGCCGGTTTATGGTGGCAAATGCCACAAGGTGGAATCGACAAAGGCGAAGATGGCCCAACTGCCGCTTTACGCGAGCTTTATGAAGAAACAGGAGTTAAGTCGGCCACGATCATTCGTGAAGCAAAAACTCCATTCAAATATGATTTGCCAAATCACCTGATCGGAATCGCCTGGAAAGGAAAATTTCGCGGTCAGGAGCAGCGCTGGTTTGCCTTAAGATTTACGGGACAAGACAGCGAAGTTGATATTTCAGGCCTTGGTCACCCAGCCGAATTTGACGAATGGCGTTGGGTCGATATGAAGGAATTACCCGATCTCATCGTGCCGTTTAAACGCGAAGTTTATACCAAAGTAGTTGCTGATTTCTCAGATATTGCAGCCGTCTAAAACAACCATAATTAAAACATCTTGCTTTAAAGCACCCGCCCCGCAATTGCGTCCAGTTTATGAACCAATGATGGATCACGGTCTTCTCGCTGGGTAACGATGGCAAACTCAAGCGCTTTATCAGAACCGATAGGACATGGCTGATGCTCTCGAGGTATATCTTGCGCAATACGGCGCACAAGGTTTTGTGCATTACCAACATTCTCACCCATTACGGCCAAAAGTTTTGTAATATCAATAGCACCATGTTCTGGGTGCCATGAATCAAAATCAGTGACCATACCAATATTGGAGTAACAGATTTCAGCTTCTCGGGCTAATTTGGCTTCAGGCATTGAGGTCATACCGATAATATCACAACCCCATGAACGGTACATATGACTTTCTGCCTTCGTTGAGAATTGCGGACCTTCCATAACTAAAAATGTACCGCCACGATGATAGGTAATTTGTTCTGCTTTTGCCGCCTGCTCAACTACATCTGCAAGCGCTGGAGAAACAGGATCAGCCACAGAAACATGCGCCACACATCCTTTGCCAAAAAAGCTTTTCTCACGCGCAAACGTGCGATCAATATATTGATCAACAATAACAAAAGTACCTGGCGGCATTGATTCACGAAATGAACCACAGGCTGACACCGACACCAGATCAGTCACCCCGGCACGCTTTAAGATATCAATATTGGCTCGATAATTTATATCACTCGGGGTAATTTTATGACCACGGCCATGACGGGGTAAAAACACAACGGGCAGACCATTTATAGTCCCGCGCCGCACTTCATCAGAAGGTTCGCCCCATGGGCTGTCAATTTTTTCCCAACGCGCATCTTCAAGTTCAAGGTTATAAATACCTGACCCGCCAATAACCCCCAACACAGTTTCAGTCATAAAAAATCCTTAAAAAAATATGGCCCACACAAATAAATGTGTAGGCCATTTTGATTGTTTAAGATGATTAAATCAACCATTTAGTCTTAGTGCTTAACGTTAGCCCAAATCGCTTTTTTCACAAGATAAAGCAAAATTGAGAATACAGCCAAATACAACATAACTATCAAGCCAAGGCTTTTGCGTTCTTCCATTTTAGGCTCTGCCGCCCATGTAAGGAATGCGGCAACATCTTTTGCCTGTTGTTCAACAGTGGCTTTTGTCCCATCAGCATATTCCACATCATCACCACTTAAGGGTGCCGGCATGGCAATCCAAAGAGCCGGGAAGTAAGGATTATAACTTAACCCGTCTTTTTCTTCACCATTTGGTGCTTCATGGCTATAGCCTGTAAGTAATGATGCGACATATTCCGGGCCACCTGATCCATTGAATAATGAATAAGTAAACAGGGATTTTAACGTACCATGCCAGCCAGAGCGTGCTTTTGTGATCAATGACAAATCCGGTGGAAGCGCCCCACCATTGGCAGCTTTAGCCGCTTCATCATTCGGATAAGGCGAAACAAAAGCATCTGACAATTGACCTGGACGCGTAAACATTTCGCCTTCTTCATTAGGCCCGTCTGTCACTTCTGCTTCTTTTGCAATGGCTTTGGCTTGAGCTTTTGTAAGCTCAGGACCACCTGGTTCAGCCAGATTGCGATACCGAACCCGCTTCAAACCATGACAGGCAGAACAAACTTCCTTGTAAACAAGGAAACCACGTTGCAACTGAGCCCGATCATAAGTGCCAAAAATGCCTTCAAATGAAAAGCTGTAGTTCTTTGCCGGTATATAACCTTCAGAACTGCTTGCCAGCGCTTGAGGTGACATGAGGGCACCAAGAATGCTTGCTATCGCAAGGCTTTTGAAAAGTTTTTTCATTGTCTTAATATTCCTCATGAACTTTTTGCGCCACTTTTAGCCAACACATCTTCACTAATTGAAGCTGGGAGCGGCTTTGGACTTTCTAAAAGCCCAATAAGCGGTAACAAAATAATGAAATGTAAGAAGTAGTACGCTGTTGAGATACGACCAATAGTCACCCAAATACCTTCAGGAGGTTGTCCACCAACAACACCAAGCACTAAACAATTAAAGACGAAAATCCAGAATAATTGTTTAAAGATTGGACGGTATTTGCCAGAGCGTACTCGTGACGAATCCAACCATGGCAATGCAAGCAAGATCAACAATGATGAGAACATTGCAATAACGCCAAGCAACTTGTCTGGAATAGACCGCAAGATTGCATAAAATGGTAAGAAATACCACTCAGGTACGATGTGTGGTGGCGTTGAAAGCGGGTTCGCTTCAATATAGTTATCTGCGTGACCCATAAAGTTTGGCGCAAAGAATACAAACGCAGCCATAAACATCAAGAACACAACAATCGCAAACAAATCTTTCATTGTATAATAGGGATGGAAAGGCAATGTATCTGCTTCAGATTTAACCTCAACACCCGTTGGGTTGTTATTACCGGGAACATGCAAAGCCCAGATGTGCAAGAACACAAGCGCCGCTAAAACAAATGGCAATAGATAATGAAGCGAGAAGAAACGGTTTAGCGTTGGATCGCCAACATTAAATCCACCCCAAAGCCAGGTCACAATAGAATCACCAACAAATGGGATTGCCGAGAACAAATTGGTAATAACTTTAGCACCCCAGAAGCTCATTTGACCCCATGGAAGCACATAACCCATAAAGGCTGTTGCCATCATGGCAATAAAGATAAACACACCAAGCATCCACAACACTTCACGTGGCTCTTTATAAGAACCGTAATACATACCACGGAAAATGTGGATATACACCGCAATAAAGAACATCGAAGCCCCGTTTGCGTGCATATAACGCAACAACCAACCGTAGTTCACGTCACGCATAATATGTTCAACTGAATCAAATGCCAGATCAGCCGTTGGTGTGTAGTGCATCACCAGAACAATACCTGTAATCAATTGCAGCACCAGCATGATGGCGAGAATGCCACCAAAGGTCCACCAGTAATTGAGGTTTTTCGGTGTAGGAAAATCCATCGCCTGGCCTTTAATCAGGCTTACGATTGGAAGTCTTGAATCCACCCAGTTTACCAGTGGATTCTTAAATTCATAATTCGAATGTCCGCTCATCGCTTAAATCCCTTATCCGATAACAACTTTGCTATCGCTAATATACTTGTAAGGAGGCACATCAAGGTTACGAGGTGCGGGTCCTTTGCGAATACGTCCTGCTGTATCATAGTGTGAGCCATGACAAGGACAGAACCACCCATCATAGTCGCCTGCTTCACCAATCGGCACACAGCCAAGGTGAGTACAAATCGCCATCATGATAAGATATTGCTCTTTGCCATCAACAACACGGTTTACATCAGATGCATCTGCTCCAGCCGGTGCATTAACATTGCGAGAAACAGGGTCAACCAGATCGCTCATAGGCACCGCTTTTGCTTCTTCAATTTCTTTGGCCGTACGGTGGCGGATAAAAACCGGATTACCACGCCATTTAACCGTAAGGCTCTGACCAACCGCGATCGGTGCCAAATCAAACTCAGCCGATGACAGCGCAAGCACTGAAGCATCTGGGTTCATTTGATCAATAAATGGCCAGACAGCCGCTGCTGCTCCAACCACACCAACTGCACCAGTTGCAATATATAAAAAATCGCGACGAGTGCCTTCTACTTCTTCCACTGTGGACATTTTTCTATCCTTTGGGCTTTGTGTCTGGCATCTTGCCTTCCATCAAACCTTGAAAGAACGCAAAACACCCCTTAAATATTCGCTATTGATATGCTCACAAATTCAAATCTGCAAGAAATGAATCGTCAAACACTCTACATTAAAATTTGGTAAACCTACCTTGCCGTGTTTTGGCACTTGATGAGTAAATTGTCCAGCTAAGATATGTCGCAGTTACGTTGCTTTTTTCATGTTTTGATGATCTAAATCAATTACAACGCACTTTGACCAATCACTTTTGGCGTGCTCAAACAAAACTTTTCCAACTTAGCGGTTGTTCGCAGCCAAAACGGGATACAAAATTGATTGAAATTGCCCTCTACCAACCAGATATTCCTCAAAACACCGGGACGATTCTTAGAACCGCGGCCTGTCTTGGCACTCCAGTCCACATTATAGAGCCTGCCGGTTTTCGCTGGTCACTGGCCTCATTTCGCCGTGCCGGTATGGATTATATCGAACACGTCAATCTAACCCGCCATAATTGTTATGAAGACTTCATGACCGCCACTCAACAAAAGCGCGTTGTCCTTGCCACCACCAAATCGGCTACCAGCTACTTTGATTTTTCGTTCAAAGAGAATGACATTATTTTATTTGGCCGCGAAAGCGCTGGCGTACCACAAAGTGTTCATGATAATCACCCCGCTCAAGTCACCATCAAAATGCAGCATAAAACCCGTTCCTTAAACATTGCCGTATCTGCTGCAATGATCAGCGCCGAGGCCATAAGGCAGGTTAATCTAACAAGTTAGAGCAAGATGTCTTAATGAAACAGACTTGAAACAGACTCTTCACGAGAAGTGCGACCAATCGCTTCGCCAATAAGCGGGGCAATGGAAACCACACGAATATTTTGCGAAACCCGCACCGCTTCAGTGGCCTGAATTGTATCAGTCACCACAAGCTCTTTTAAGTTTGAAGATGTAACCCGCGCCACAGCTCCACCAGAAAGTACGCCATGGGTAATATAAGCTGAAACATCAGTTGCTCCTTGCGCCAACAACGCATCGGCCGCATTACACAAGGTACCGCCAGAATCGATAATATCGTCAACCAGAATGCAGGACTTACCCTTAACATCCCCTATAATATTCATTACTTCTGATTCGCCTGGCCGATCTCGGCGCTTATCCACAATCGCCAATGGCGCACCAATGCGTTTCGCATAACCGCGAGCACGAACAACACCGCCCACATCAGGCGATACAACCATAACACTTTCACCGCCACTAAAGTTTTCTTCCACATCACGCATCATAACCGGCGCAGCAAAAAGATTATCAGTCGGTATATCAAAGAATCCCTGAATTTGCCCCGCATGAAGATCAAGCGTCATAACCCGATCAGCGCCAGCACGGGTGATCATATTAGCCACGAGTTTAGCTGAAATCGGGGTGCGAGGCCCAGGTTTTCGATCTTGGCGCGCATATCCAAAATACGGCATAACTGCCGTAATACGGCGCGCCGATGCCCGTCTTAAAGCATCAATAATGATCAACAATTCCATCAAATGGTCATTGGTAGGAAACGATGTTGGCTGAATAATAAAAACATCATCGCCGCGCACATTGTCTTGTACTTCAACAAAAATTTCCATGTCAGCAAAACGCCGCACAGTACATTTAGTCAATGGAGTTTGCAGGTAAGCAGCAATTGCTTCGGCTAAAGGTCGGTTCGAATTCCCGGAAACCAGCTTCATTTTGATCGCCTGTGTTTTGCGAGCCCTTAAACAATGGGCAATTATCTAAGCTCATAGCCTATACCAACCAGATCACCGCAATACCAGCGAAGAATCATCTGTCCACAAGCAAATAATGAATTTTTTATCTTACTGGCGGTAAAACCAGGGTTTTTGCCCGACACTTTCGCCGCTCATTGGCCCCACAATCAATTAATTGACCTTTTTTTGAAAAGCAAATCCTCAATTCTGATAAACGCGCCCGATTTCGCGAATTCCCACATTGCACAGAAAGCATTGAAGCTTTCAAACCTTTATTGGTTTTGATAAAATCAGAAATCAGTGTTTCCGGTGTAATCAGCAAAGGTCGCGATGGCGCAATATAACGCGCTGGCGTGAGTATTTTCTTATATAGCGTCCGCACCAGCTTAAAATATTCCTTCTGACCCAGCCGCGAACACGTGCCATGTTTTTTCCACTCATGAATAATCAATCGTTTTGATGGCATAATGTCAAGCATTCGCTTGATCTGACCACGCCCGACCCAATAATGGTTCGTCTTACAATATTGAGGCCAACCATTTTCATATTGTGGCCATAGCCCATGCACAACAAATGCGTACCGACGACCTGACTGACATTGGTTACGGTCTTTACGGCCAGATTTACTGGAACAATAAGTTGGCGACCAGGAAAGAGACAATGTGAAATAATCAAAAATGCGATCATTGCTGCGACTTAATGCTGGAGCAACCGCCCAGCCGGAAACAAATAGCACAACAACACAAAAGCGGAAAAAAACAGACGCCACAACAACACCTTACATGAAAGAAAATCAGAACTACAAACGAGTTCTCAATTTAACCATCAATCCGGATTTAAGCAACTGCGGCACCCCAACCGATTGGTTTTTATTCAAG
>JALWJW010000108.1:0-9038 GCA_026996935.1 Hyphomicrobiales bacterium | reverse complement strand
CGGGGCAAGCAGAACCTGAGGGCAGGTTTCAGCAATAATTTTCCAGGATGTATTATTCAAGACAAAATCACATTTAGACAGCTTGCCGCGAATACACATAACCGCACCTGTTTTAAAATTCTGCCCGGCATAACGGCATGTGCAATTTGGGCCAGCTTGAGCAAATGAAGCAAAACCGGCAACCACAAGAGCACCTGCAATAATACCAGAATATATAGAATTTTTTATCTGCATATGCAGATTATAGCACATTTGTGCGGTTTTTCAAATTATCACAACAATTGCAATTCAATCGCCTGAGGCCCGCGTCCGTTTTCATCTGCTGCAATTTCAAAACTCATCACCATACCTTCTTCAAGCTGATGAAGGCCCGAGCGTTGAACCGTGGTGATATGAACAAAAACATCCTTGCGTCCATCATCAGGCTTGATAAAGCCATAACCCTTTGCCGTATTAAAAAATTTAACGGTCCCTTTAATACGTTCTGGCGCCATGATTTGACCAATTCTCTAAGACATTCACTTTCTGAAAACTAATTCAACAAAACAATAACGTCTAGGGTCAGAACCCATTTATCTCTATTGTTTCATGCTTGAAACATATATACATTTTGCAAAATCATCTTTTAAGCTAAATGGACAGAAAATGACCCAGCAATCAGCTCCTCTAAACGCTGCCATTATCCCGGTTACCCCGCTACAACAAAACTGCTCAATAATCTGGTGTACAAAAACCAGTGAAGGCGTTGTAGTTGATCCTGGCGGTGATGTTGATACTATTTTGAAAGCCATTGAGGAGACAGGTATTACAGTCAAAAATATCCTCCTCACCCATGGCCATATCGATCATGCAGGTGGTGCTGCTGAACTTAAGGAAAAGCTCGGCGTGAACATTATCGGGCCTCATCAGGACGATCTGTTTTTACTTGAAAGCCTTGTTGAAACCGGCGAAATGTATGGCGTACAAGGCGCGCGCAATTGCACCAGCGACCAATGGCTCAATGATGGAGACACCGTTAAAGTTGGCGATATCGCCTTTCGCATCGCCCATTGTCCCGGTCACTCGCCCGGTTCTGTTGTCTTTATTAATGAAGACATAAAACTGGCTCTGGTTGGCGATGTGTTATTCCAAAATTCAATTGGTCGCACCGACCTGCCCCGCGGCAATCACGACGATCTCATCAAATCAATAAAGGAAAAATTACTCCCTTTAGATGATGATGTCACTTTCATTTGCGGCCACGGCCCCACCAGCACCATTGGCCAGGAACGCGCAACCAACCCTTTTTTAAAAGGTTAAGTTAAAAGGGGGCAAAATACCCCGTCTGTCACTCCGCCCAATATCTGGCCAGATATCAGGCCAAATATCAGAGTAGACAAAAAGTTCAGGCTATCCAGTCGTATAATGACCTATGCAGACAAATTATCTTTTTCCAATGCAGCGGCAATATCTGCCCCGCCAACCTGCCCGACCACCGTGCCTGCATCATCAATAATTTCAATAATATTGCCTTGCTTGAGCACGATCGGCATTAAATCTTCCAATAAGGCATTAACCGGCATTTGAACCGATTTTTTAGATTCAGCCGCTGTCAGTTTACGCGGGCTTACCATAACAGATTTTGCCCGCAAAACCTTTGCCTTATTCACATCACCAACAAAAGCGGCAACATAATCATCAGCCGGGCTAAGAATAATATCTTCAGGTGTTCCAATTTGCGCGATCCGACCACCCTCAAGAATGCAAATTCGATCACCCAAAAACAACGCTTCATCCAAATCATGGGTAATAAACACAATGGTTTTTTTCAGCGATGTTTGCAGCTCTAATAAGCGCCTTTGCATATCGGTGCGAATAAGCGGATCAAGCGCAGAAAAAGCTTCATCCATCAACAAAATATCTGGGTCCGTTGCCAAGGCACGCGCCAAACCAACCCGCTGCTGCATACCACCTGATAATTGGTCGGGGTATTGCTTTTCAAAACCCGTTAAGCCCACAAGATCAATTTTTTCCTGTGCCGCCGCATTGCGTTTAGCCTCACTGACCATTTGAATTTGCAAACCAAAGCCAACATTTTCAATAATGTTTTTATGCGGCAATAACCCAAAACGCTGAAACACCATGGCCATTTTGCTCTGGCGAAACCGCGCCAATTGCTTAGCATCCAGTTTCAAAACATTTTCCCCATCAACAATGATGCTGCCCGAAGTTGGTTCAATCAATCGATTGAGATGGCGAATAAGGGTTGACTTCCCAGAACCTGAAAGCCCCATAATCACAAAAATTTCACCCTCATTAATATCAAGACTGACATCATCCAAACCAACCACATGGCCCGTTTGGTCCATCACTTCCTGCTTATTGGCTCCACCTTTAACCAACGGCATGACAGAAGTCGGGTCTGGTCCAAAAATTTTATAGATATTTCTGATTTCAATTTTAGACACGATGATCAACCTTCGTCTGATTTACGTTCCTGCAAACGCTTGCCATAAGCCTGGGTAATACGATCAAGCACAATCGCCAACAACACAATTGCCAATCCCGCTTCAAGCGCTCGGCCAACATTTAATTGTTGCAGACCAAGCAAAACCTCATCGCCAAGACCACGGGTACCAATCATCGAGGCCACCACAACCATGGCAAGAGCCATCATGGTTGTCTGGTTTATCCCTTGCATAATAGCGGGCAATGCGAGCGGTAATTGAATGATCTTTAGTTTTTGCATTGGCGTGGCACCAAAAGAATCTGCCGCCTCAATAACCTCACTATCAATCATCCGAATTCCAAGATCAGTCAGGCGAATAACCGGCGGAACAGCATAAATAACCGTAGCGATGATGGCAGGCACAGCCCCAAGACCAAATAGCATAATACCGGGAATAAGATAAACAAAAGCTGGGATCGTCTGCATCAGATCAAGAACAGGTAAAACAACATTTCGAACCCGATCACTGCGAGACATCATAATCGCAACGGGAAAACCGATAAGTGCACACAAAGAAATTGAGATAACCACAAGAGCCGTTGTCTCAATCATTTTATCCCAAAGTTTGGGACTTAATAGTCCAATCGAGAACAAGCAGGCCGCAACAATGATTGTAACAACGGCTTTACGCCCGCTTAAAAAATAGGTCAGTATTGCCGCAAAAACAATAAAGACAGGCCAGGGTGTTAAAACCATTAAACTCGTCAGGCTTGAGTATACACCGAGCAAGCCTTCATTTATCGCATCAAAAATATAGCCATAGGTTTCAACCAACCAGTCAATGCCGGCATTTGCCCACTCTTTAAGTGGAAAATCCAACCATCGCGGCCAGTCACCCAACCAGCTTGGATTAGAAATTAAATCCCAAAGACCATCAGGTTTTTTCTTGATTGAAACCGAATAACTAAAAACAGATGCAGCCAGCAAAATGACCGCACTTATAACGCCAATAAAAACCCCGTTCTTTTTTTCCATCTTAAAGCACCCAACCGCTTAAAAATAAAAAGCAACCACAAAGAACATTCCTGTGATTGCCAATTTAACGATTTGATTAAAGAGATGCTTTTACTTTTGCAGCAACATCAGCAGGAACCCATTTTTCCCACGTTTTGTCTGTTTTTAAAAAGTTTCTAGCTGTAACATCAGCTTCGCCATCAGCAACAGTTTTATAATAGGCCAAAAGCTCATTCACTTTGGCCAAAGGAATAGTATATTTTGATAAGAACTTCACCACTTCGGGTTCTCTTTTATCAAGCTTGGTGTTAATGGCGATTTCAAGCGGCATACCATTATAGGCAACGGCTTTGACTTTTTTCAGCTTCTCAGGGCCACCCTTTTTAACTTCCTCAACCAATTTGGAAATAACTGCCCAGTCTTTGCGATTATACGCTGGCTCCTGTAATTTTACTAACTCAACCTGCCCCATCAAAGCGGTTGGTTCCCAGTAATAAGTAAAGATCGGTTTTTTCTTTTTAAAGGCACCTTTAATCGCCGCATCAAGCGCACCTGCACTACCTGGATCATAGTTCGTATATAATTTATCCAAACCATAAGAATGCATTTTCACCTGATTAACGGTGTAACAAGTCCAACCAGAAATACAACTGGTCATACGTCCCTTTGAAGGTTCAGAAGGGTCTTTAAACAGTTTTGCCACTTCAGGCTTGAGCATATCCTGAACAGATTTCAGATTATATTTTTTGGCCGTTGCCGCATCTACATAAAACCCTTGACCAGACTGCGGTGTATTAATCCCCACCATTCTGATTTTACCGGCCTTTACGTTTTTTTGTATTTGCGCATCAATATTATCGGACCAGACTTCCATCACAACATCAAGTTTTTGAGCATAAAGTGCTGCCATAATCGGATTAGTAGAACCTGTGGTTATTTTTGTGGTGCAGCCATAACCTTTTTCAAGAATAATTTTGGCGATTGCCGTATGCAGTTTTGCACTGCCCCAATCAAGGTCACCAATTTTAACAGTACCGCAAGCACTGGCTGCTGTTGTTGAGCCACCCATTGTCATCGCAACCATTGTGGCGGCAAACAGTGTTTTTCCAATTATCATTTTCATTCGTCAACTCCCTGGCGCGTTTCATAATAAATTTGAATGCAAGCATTGCATGAAACGCAAGACTATCAATACTTTATGTAGATCACTCTGGTTCAATGCAAACCACAACGACACTCGTTTTTATATTCTGATTGTAGCCAATGCTGACTCAATATCAACCTAGAAAAAAGCCCATAAACGACCTGTCAGGGATAAAAACAGACAAAAAGAGCCTATCAGCCAGTTAACATCGCAAACACTGCCGGCAGGCGTTCTGGCAGTTTTTCAACATCATCAACGATGGAATAGCGATTTTCGCCAAAGATTCGCGCAACATAACGATCTGCTTGAGGATCAAGCGTCAAGCAATACGAATACACCCCTTTAGAGGCCAGATCTTCCACCGCTTTTTTAGTATCATGGCGCAAATATTGTGGATCACGCTCATCAATATCAGCCGGTTCACCATCGGTAATCAGTAAGATCAACCGCTTTTGTGCCGCTTGCTGAGACAAATGATGCCCGGCATGGCGAAGCGCTGCACCCATACGAGTGGACAGTCCTCCTTTTGCTCCGGCAAGGCGCGCCTTGGCCTCATCATTATATGACTCATCAAAGTCCTTAAAGCGATAATACTGAACATCATGGCGACCATCCGAAGCAAACCCATGTACGGCAAACGGGTCACCGATCGAGTCAATCGCCCAGCTCATCAGCCCTGTCGCATCACGCGTTAAAGACAAAATTGTAGGACCATCGGGGTCTTCTTTATTCACCAGTTCATTTGTAGAGTGCGATAAATCAAGTAAAATCACCACCGCCAGATCGCGCACATGACGGGTAATACGAATATTTATGCGCGGATCAGGCATCTCTCCACGGCGAATATCGCTCATTGCGCGTACCGCCGCGTTAATATCTATTTCTTCACCTTCTTCATAGCCGCGCTTTCGCACAATACCTTGCGGTTGCATGGCATCGACCAAATGACGAATCCGTTGAGCAATCGGGCGGTGTTTCACCAATATATCATCCATAATCTCAGGATCAGCCTTACCCTGTCGACGCTCATAAACAGTCACCCAGTCAGGACGATGTAATTGCACATGATAATCCCACTCATCATAATGATAAGGGTCTGATATAGGTTCTCTGCCTTCGCTTTCATTAAACGAAACGCCCAAATCCTCATAAGGAAACAATTCTGATTGCAGGGTCCAGATTTCTTGCGCATCATCACCAGCAGTTTCAGCATCAATCTCATTGATAAATTCCATGACGCTTACATTACGGCGCACCTGAGCATCGCTGGCCGGCACATAATCAGCCCCACGCTCCATATCAATTTCACTGAAAGCCCAGCAATAACGATTATCATCGCGATACGGTACCGGAAATTCCTCTGCAATACGCAATGAAGGCAAACCTGCCACAGACTTCATTAAATGGAAGAACTCCATTCCCCCATCCCATGCAATCTGATTATCATGACTACGCGTTTTTAACTGCTCTTTAAATCTTGCGACCAATTCATTCAAGCCAGCTTCCTGGTCTTGATATGTTTCATCAATCAACCCACGCGCCGCGCGAAACATCAGATTTAAAGCAGGGTGATGATCTGAAAGCTGACTACCATCATCAAAATGAGCTTCATCAAAAAAAGGCTTCCAGATTTTCTCTAAACCCGGGAATTCCTCCATCGCCAAATACTCAATCCGGGCATCTTCAAACAAATCGATACACTTCATTTGTAAGGGAGAAAGCTGTTCTGCAGAAAGGGGCTCTTGTGTATAAACCATATGGGCAGCGGCATGAGCCACACTGGCACGATAAATTTCAATACCGGTTATTTCACCATAATTGTCAAATGCATCTGGCACATGCACGAACCAGTCTTCTATAAACGGTCTGATTCCGCGCCGAGTTTCATAATCCCCCGCCGTTGGCTTCATAAAGAATGCCCGCCCCCACAAGGCACGCAGATAGAAGTTTAGCTTGCGCTGATTATCAATAAACAATGTCCCGCGCCGCTCACGTTGCATGACTGCGCGCGAACTATCAGATTGCAGGGCAAAATAGGCCATCTGCCCATCAAGATCACGAGCATGCGCCTGCGCACCCCACATCACCCAACGACGCAAACCACCAAGGGTCAGCTTGGATAAAAGTTCATCCAGATTTTCCAGCATCGGACGAATACCACGCGGGGCTTTGCCGGTAAGCTGATGTAACAAACTGAGATAATTATGCACCTGCTCAGCATCACCAAAGCGTTGTGCTGCCAAAGGCAGACTTGCCAGCATTAAAGCAATCACACTACCTGAAGTATGAGAAGCAATTGCCATAACCGAATGGACAATATCGGGAATAACATCTTCGCCAACTTCTTTGGCCACCCTTGGGACTGATTCAATATAGCTAAGGATCAGATCCTCACCACGCCCAAGCGAACACATACCGCGCACACCTTCAAGGTAATTGGCAAGACCATTGGGAGACATTACCCGGGCAGCTTGTGCATATGATGATTCAAGCACCTCAAAATGAGGATGGTCCTCATCAAGACAACTTAAATATTCTATAAAATCAACACGGGTCATTTTGCGCTCAATCGATCACAAATTAAAAATACGTCGTTTAGAAATATGTCGCAATAGCCGCTTCAAGCGTATCGCGCATATCAGGATCATCGGTTAACGGGCCAACAAGCGCCATACGACACGCTGCATTGGGATCAACACCTTTGGCAATCAACTGGCCTGCATAAGTCAGAAGTCTTGTCGACATGCCCTCATCAAGACCGTGGCCTTTAAGGTTTCGCGAGCGATGAGCAATATTGACCAGCTTATTGGCAATGTCTTTATCAACACCAGCTTCATGAGCAATAATATCAACTTCGGTATCAAGTTCAGGATAATCAAAATCAAGTGCTGCAAAGCGTTGTTTGGTCGATTGCTTTAAATCCTTCATCAGGCTTTGATAACCAGGGTTATAAGAAATAACGATCTGAAAATCAGGATGTGCCTCAACCATTTCGCCTTTTTTCTCTAGTGGCAAAACCCGGCGGTGATCGGTCAACGGGTGAATAACAACCGTTGTATCTTGGCGTGCCTCAACCACCTCATCAAGATAACAGATCGCCCCCATCCGGGCAGCAACCGTAAGAGGTCCATCCTGCCATTTCGTGCCATTAATATCGAGTAAGAACCGGCCAACCAAATCAGAGGCTGTCATATCTTCATTACAGGCAACCGTAATCAATGGCTTGTTTAATTTATGTGCCATATGCTCAACAAAACGGGTTTTACCGCACCCGGTTGGACCTTTTAACATCACTGGCATCCGCGCATTATAGGCTGCCTCATAGAGCATAATTTCATCAGCCACTGGCCGATAATAAGGTTCATCTTTAATCAGATACTGTTGTTTATCTTGAGCGCTCATATCATCTAAAACCTTGAAATTTTTATCAAAAAAAATGCGGTCGAAAACATTCTCCCGACCGCACTACATTTGTTTATTTGCAGTCGGCTGGCTTACATTTCACCACGATAGATAACCATTGAAGCACCTTGCGATTGCTTATAATTATCATAGCCGATAAGGCGAACGTGGTTACCAGGGTGGGCTTTGTGACAAGCAGCAGCTTCAGCCAGAATAAAATCAACATCTGTTTCACCAAACATTGGCAACTTCCACATATACCAGTAATTGTCAGAAGCATTTTCAGGTTCAGTGTGCTCAATAGCCGGGTTAAAGCCTTTTGAAACAATATACTCAACTTGCTTGCGAATACGATCATCATCCATAGGTGGAAGATATGAAAATGTTTCAAATTTCAAGCTTGAAGTATCTGTTAAACTTGATTTGTAGTCTTGAATATCACTCATAGTATTTTCCTTAAATAATAGAGTTTTTAATTTCAAAGTTAACTGGCGGCACAACCCGCCAGCAACTCATGTCATTACTTGTGAGCAACGTCCAGTTTGTCGACAGTATCGAATTCAAACTTGATTTCTTTCCAAGTTTCCATCGCTGCTTTAAGCTCAGGAGAGTGTTTTGCTGCACTTTCAAGGATGTCTTTACTTTCTTTTTCAAGATCACGACCCTGATTACGCGCTTCAACACAAGCCTCAACCGCAACACGGTTAGCTGCAGCACCAGCCGCATTACCCCAAGGGTGACCAAGTGTACCACCACCAAACTGAAGCACACTGTCATCACCAAAGATATTCACAAGAGCAGGCATGTGCCAAACGTGAATACCACCAGAAGCAACAGGCATAACACCAGGCATTGCGCCCCAGTCCTGATCAAAGAAAATACCGCGTGAACGATCTTCTTTAACATAGCTGTCACGCATCAAATCGACCCAACCAAGGGTTGCTTGACGGTCGCCCTCAAGCTTACCAACAACAGTACCGGAATGAAGGTGATCACCACCAGACAAACGCAGAACCTTAACCAGAACACGGAAGTGAATACCATGATGTG
>JALWJW010000107.1 GCA_026996935.1 Hyphomicrobiales bacterium | reverse complement strand
AACCGCTGGTGTTGGGTTAAAAGTCAATAATGATGAATCGATTAATATGCCTTTTAAGACCAGCACGCGGCGCGGTGTATTTACAGACTATAAATTGTCAGACAAGTTGCTTTCTTTGCTGAAAAAAGACGGTAAAATGGTGATTACCGTTAAAGCGCTGACAGGTCAAAAAATTGCAATTCCATTATCGCTTTCAGGTTTTGCTGTTAGCTTTGAAAAGTTGAAGTAGTCGTTTATTTCAACATATCGAGCGCCTGAACCAAAGCGTCAATCTCTTGTTTTGTATTATAGTAATGTGGTGCAGCGCGTAAAATAACGGGCAGTTTGCGTGATTGAGCATCTAATAAGGTGCTGTCAGGTGATGAAGTGCCGATGATGATATTTTTGTCTTTTAGTTTTTTGACGACTTGGGATGGATATTGGCCTTTAATACTAAAACTAACGATCGCGCATTGTTCTAACTGGTTGTTGACGAAATCGTTGGGGTGTCCGTTATCGCGCAATTTTATTCCCTCAATATTTGATAATTGCTGGCGTAAATAATCAGCCAAGCCCCAACTTGTTTGATGAATGTTTTCCATGCCTAGACTGTTGGCGTAGGCCACCGCAGCGCCAAGGCCTGCGCGCAGGGCATAAGCGTTCTCCCAGTTTTCAAATCGGCGCGCATCCGGGCGCAATTGATATTGGTTGGTCGCAACCCAAGGGGCTGCAAAGTGATCAATGATGATGGGTTCAAGTGTCTCGATTAGAGCTTTTCTGACATACAAAAAACCAGTACCGCGTGGTGCGCGCAAAAACTTTCGGCCAGTGGCTGATAAAAAATCACAGCCGAGTTCTTTGACATTAACGGGGATTTGGCCAATTGCCTGACAGGCATCTAGCAAATAAGGGATGCCAGCTTTATTGGCAATTTTACCGACCTCTTTAGCGGGGTTTACCAGACCGCCATTGGTTGGAATCCATGTGATGGCAATAAGGGCTGTGCGGTCATCAATGAGGTTTTTGAGGGCTTTTGTGTCAATTCTGTTGGTTTCATCATTTGGAATGACGACAATTTCCACACCGTTACGTTTGGCCCTTTGTAAAAAAGCAACATAATTGGCCGCATACTCGGCCTCACAAGTTAATATACGGTCTCCAGCTTTTAAGGGCAGTGCATAAAACGCATGTGACCACGCCATGGTGGCGTTTTCCATCAAGGCGATTTCATCGGGTTCTGCACCGATCAACTGAGCGACTTGATTATAAACATTATTGAGTGTGGATGCACGCGCCTCATGGGCTTCATAACCACCGATTTGGGCTTCAAGGTTTAAATGCTCTATGACAGCATCGAGGACGGGTTGAGGCATTAGACTAGAGCCGCAAGCCAACAGGTGGTTTATAGGTGCTTCGCGATCAGGATCAGCAAGTGAAGGTGTTTGCTGGCGAATACGCTCAATGTTCAAAGGTGAGGTTTTCAGCATGATTATTCTTTGACGAGTTGATGCGTTTTACTTGTGGGCGCGGGCAATAATAATACCACCGGTGATGATTAAACCAGAGCCAAGAAAAGTGAGCAATGTTGGAATTTCGTTAAAAGCGAAATAGCCGATTATACTGGCGAAGATTATCCATGTATAAATGATAGGGGCCAGGGTAGATGCGTTGGTTCGTATGTTGGCTAATATGTTGAAATATTGAGAAATAATAGCGATAGGCCCTAAAGCCAAGAACCAATAAAGCGTTGGCTGTTGGAATTGTTGTGGCCCGTATAAAACCCCCAACAATATCAGTGCTATTATAGCACCGAAACCATTGACATAAAACAGCATTTTAAGTGGGTTGTCTCGTGAGGTCAGGAATTTTATCATTAAGGCCTCGCTGGTTAGAAAAAGAGCACCGATGATTGCCGTGATAATGCCTTGCCAGCTTTTTAAGCCTGATGATGATAGATCAACAGACTGAGACATGACTAAAATAGCTCCAATCAGGGCAGTAATACTTGCTGTCCAATGTCTTATTGTGATGGTTTCTTTTAAGATAAGGCTGGCAAATGCAATGATTAAAATGCCTTGTGTAAGGCCGATTGCGGTGGCATTTGCAACCGGCATCAGGGTTGATGCGAGCATCATAAATACGCCGCCTCCAATGCCAAAACAGGCGCGAAGTGCATGATTTTTGATATTGGTGGATTTTAATTCTAATGACGGCGTGTTTGTAAGGACTATATAAGCCAACATTGTGAGAAAGCCACCGACATAACGCATTGCAACTAAGGCAAGCACTGGGTATGCGCCGTTAGAAAATTTGGCCACGAGAAAAATAGGGGTGAATAACGCAACGCCTATTATCTTAAATAAAATCCCAACTTTTGGATTGGTTTTGGCTAGGCTGTGCGAAAAAATGGACATAGATGCTCCTGACTATGATGAGAATATAAGCGCTTATGTCTGGGGACTAGTCTTTATCTCGTATTGCAGTTATGCATATGTGCATGGCAGATTGGGAGGTTAGTTGATTATGAATTGGGATGATTTGAGGGTTTTTGATGCAGCAGCTCGAATGCGTGGTTTAACGGCGGCATCGCGCGTGCTTGGAATAAGCCAGCCACAAATGAGCCGCCGTTTGCGCGCTTTTGAAGATAAAATGGGTGCGCGATTGTTTGATCGCACTCCAAATGGCTTAATGATTACCGGGGCGGGGGAGAAGCTTTTACCTTTAGCGCATCAAATGCGGTTGGTTGCAGAAGGGGTTGAAAGGGTACAGCCTGAATTGGCACAAAGCCAAAGGCGCGTTTTGCGAATTTCGCTGGATGAGGTGAGAGAGCATTTCATTACCAGTCATATGGCAGAGCTAATGGATGGGATTGGTGACGCTGAGATTGAACTTTTTTGTGGGCAAATGCATCTTAATCATTCATCGCGTGAAACAGAAATTCAATTGCGCTCGTGTTTGCCAGAGTCTGAAACGCTGATTGCTCGAAAGCTGGGCGAGACTGTTTATGGGGTTTATGTATCTAAGGGTTTTAAATCAGGTGGGGGTGTAATACCTGCTGTTGATCGCAATTGGATTGGGTTTTCGGCTGACCGGCTTTGGTATCCTGAATTAAAACAGTGGATGGATAAAAACTTGAAATATGCCCCAAAAATGCGATTTAACACTATTCCCGCACAATTAAACGCTGCGCGATCTGGTGTTGGATATGCTGTTTTGCCTCGGTTTTTAGCCGATCCCGTGGATGATTTAGTGCGCATTGATGAATTTGGTGATGTCTACAGTGCCAGTGAGCATCTTATTGTGCACCGTGACCTGCTCAGAGAGCCTGTAGTACGCCATGCTGTTGATGTCATTGCTGAGTTATATAAGAAGCATAGACCTGCTTTGATTGGTTTAACTAATTGATATTTCAGTAATAAATCCTATTGGTAAGTCCTGACTTACTGTTTGGGGCGGGCGTTTACTTAAAATAATGGAGTTTTTACGAGCAGCTTAAAGTGTACTAAGATGTGACTCGTGAGGAAATGGCAACAGGAAAATGATTGGAAATCAGTTGGTTTAAAAGTATTTTAGGTTAGGTGTGATGCTTGGGGTCGGAATACCAGGTTTTTTGGGGTTTTCTGGCGTTAATTTTGCGCAGGTGTCTGAACAGGCTCGGGCGCTGGAATTGGTCAAGAGTTTATACCGAGAACATCTTGGGCCGAAGTTGGATCAGGCGAATGTGTTTGGTAATCAAGCAAAAATGCGCAAATACTTTGAAGATGGATTGGCCAATAGTGCGGATGGTGAGAAGCTGGGGTTTGATCCATTGATTGATGGGCAGGATGCTGAGATTACAGATTTAAAGATTTATCCTGATCCTGAATTGCCAGCTTTGCGTGGGGCTTATTTTGTTGTGGTGAGCTTTAAGAATTTTGGTCAATCTGTAAAACTTACGGCTTCGGTTCGTTTGGTATTGAATGAAGGGAGCAAGTTGCAAATTCTCGACCTTGAAGGCAAAGATTGGTCATTGTCCAAGATGGTGGCGGAGATGAAGAAAAATTGACGTTTGCGTTAACGTCAAAAAAGAAGGCCAGATAGTGTTTGCATGAATACAGAACGCTAATCTGGCCCAAGTCTAGGGAGGAAACGCCCAGAAGGGCATTTAGGCTGCGGAAGAACCGCGCGCCATGAATTGTATATAGTGATGCGCCGCAATATTTGCAATATCTAATATACAAATGCGACATCTTGCCTGCGGAAATTGACTTTTTTATTTGCGCTTACCATCGGTAAGATATTGTAAAATAACAATAATAATGAATTCGCCTATTCATGCGTTGCAAAAATTAAGGTTTTGTAATCTGCGAAGTCATTGTTTACATTAGAAAAAACTAATATTGCGCCGCACAATAAACTTGCCTCTTGCCAAATGTTCGTTTGGGAACTACTCAAGATTACTATGGAGAAAAATTTACAAAAAGAATTGGTCACTTTTGCTTTAGAGATGGCAAAAGCGTCTGAAAAGCAAACTTTAGCTTATTTTCGTCAGCCTGTTGCTATTGATAATAAGGTAGATGAGGGGTTCGATCCTGTTACTGAAGGTGACAAAGGGGCTGAACGTATTATGCGGGCGATGATCGAGGAAAAATACCCCAATCACGGTGTAAATGGTGAGGAATATGGCCCCAAACAAGGGTCCAGTCCTTATACCTGGGTTTTAGATCCGATTGACGGCACGCGTTCATTTATAGCCGGCATGACCAGTTGGACCACGCTGATCGGACTTGAGTATGAAGATGAACCTGTTGTCGGTGTTATGCATCAGCCCTATGTTGGGGAAACCTTTGTTGGCACGCCTGAAGGGGCTTATATGTTGCGCGGTGGCGAGCTGCGGGAGTTAAAAGTTAATCCAGCGCCAAACCTGTCGCAAGCATTTGGAACGACGACGGGGCCAGACACGACCTTTGATACGCCACAAAAAAGAAAGTTCCTTAACGATCTGCGCTCAAACCTGCGTAATATCCGCTATGATGGAGATGCGTATTTCTTTTCGCTATTGGCAGCAGGGCATGTGGACATTGCCATCGATGCAGGTTTGCAGGCCTATGATGTATGCGCTCTTGTGCCGATTATTCGCGGTGCGGGCGGGATTGTCACCACTTGGGATGGTGGCCCGGCACATAAGGGTGGTGATATTTTAGCCGCTGCCAGTCAGGAATTGTACGATCAGGCCCGCGCTTTGATGGAATGACGAAGGGGCGTGGGGGCAAGCGTTGTGGCTTGGGCAAAAGCATGTAGGGAAAAATGAGAACTGGCTTGCACCTTATCTTGGCAATGGGTACTATTTTGCCATGGCAGAATCGTATCTCTTAAAACCATCGCGCGGCCTTGCGCGTGAATTGAACAAAGTTGAAGATGCAGCCAAAGCTTTGGGTGCGGTTATGGGTGAGCAAAACTATTTGCCCTCTAACTTTCCCGAAAGAGCATTTGATGCCATGCTGGCAGGTTTAGCGGGTATTAGTGATGCCTCGGTTGATGGGGCTGATGAGGTTTTGCGGGCTGCGATGCGCCGTTTGCCATCCTATACAACAGAATATTTGCAAGACCTTGAGGATGTGGAAGGTGATGAATTGCATGGCGCGTGGGTGCGCGACGGTGATATTGAACAAGGGTTTGATAAGCTAACAGGCTTGCGAGGACTTTGTTTTGGCAACTCTCAAGTGAGTGATATTGGGGTGTTGGAAAAGCTGACGGACTTGCAATGGTTTGAGCTTTTGAATACAAAAGTCACCGATTGGTCACCCGTTGCCCATGTTGAAACGGTTCGTGGCCGCCTGAAAATTGGGCTGATTTATGACTAAACCCATCATC
>JALWJW010000106.1 GCA_026996935.1 Hyphomicrobiales bacterium | reverse complement strand
GTTTTATTTTCCAGTAATGAGGTGTCATGACTTGTATGAATCTGCTACGGCGAAGTTCCAGAATAAATTTACTGGCAATAGTTGCGATACTGTTGCCGGCCTTTATTCAATTTGCCCAGGCCATGCCAATTGGTGGCAGTTCTGACAATGCAGAAGATGGCTGGCGTTATGCTGTTATCTGTACAACTTACGGTATTGTGAAGCGGCCTTTGCCTTTAGCTTCCCAATCAACAACACAAGACCAGTCTCAATCACAAAACACGCCGAATTCAAAAAACTCAGGTATGCGTTGTCCTGTTTGTTTGAGTTTTTCTATTGCCAATAATACTCTGGCACCAGAAGGGTTTCACTTTTTTGCGCCTGAGCAAAGTGTTCAAGGTGTTGTCTTTATTGGGCAGTATGAACTGACTTTCTCACACGTCGAAACCGCCAACCAGACCAGAGCGCCACCTTTCAAATTAGATTGTTAAAAATACCTGCAATTTATTTTGAAAGAAAAACCAATGAAAAGTCTAAAACCCATTCTTATGGCAACATTTGCGTTGCTTGCAATCATCCTCGTTCCAGTTTCTCATGCTAATGCACAGGCATCAAAACCGGGTTTGTTTGTAAACCTCACGACCGATGACACTTGGTCTGCTGCAAAAGCCATTTCATTTGCCCATAAAAAAGTATTGAACCAGGGGCATAAACCTGTTGCGATCTGGCTTAATGTGCGTGCTGTATATTTGGCTGATAAAAAGCGGGCCTCTCATGTTCATGGGCTTTTAAAAGCAAAAGGCATTTCCATTCAAGATATGCTGACCGCGTTCATGAAAGATGGCGGCCAGGTGATTATGTGCGGCCTTTGTTCAAAAGCTGCAGGCCTGACTAAAGAAGATTATATTGATGGTGTAACGATGGGATCTCCTAAAATTGTCTCCGAGATTTTATTCGATCCTAACGTAAAAACACTGTCCTGGTAGTTACTTGATTTCGAACCCGAGTAACACCAGCGTGTTACGTTTCGAGATCTCCAGGTATTTACGAACTGAAACAAATCGGCCAATTAAGCGAGATTGTGAAGCTCAGGATTGTGAATGCCACGTTACGTAACACGTAATTGTCCTGCCGTTTATGACGGCAGGACACCCCAAAACCCTATCTCAACAATTGTGATAAAAACCAACGGGAATACCCAAAGTTTCATCTCATAAATACACCATCCTTCAATTATTCCCCTTCCATAACTTATTTAAATTGCTCCCCCATAAAAATAGGTATCTAAACGCCGTTCAATTGCTCGACAGCGTATAAAAGCTGGGATAGGAATATCATGTCTTAAATTAAAAGCAGGATACCCCTCATGACTGTCAATCCATTCCACTTGGCGTTCCCCGTGCGTGACCTTGAAGAAACCCGCAACTTTTATAAAGACTTGCTTGGCTGCAAAGAAGGACGTGAAACCAAAGACTGGTTGGATTTAGATTTCTTTGGTCATCAAATTGTTGCCCATGTACGCCCCGATGAGATTCCTAAAGCTAAAACAGGAGACGTTGACGGCGACCAAGTGCCCGTACCTCATTTTGGCGCTGTGCTTGATTGGGATGAGTGGCACGCACTGGCTGAAAAGTTGGAAAAAGCTGGTGTTGAGTTTGTCCTAAAACCGCGCATTCGTTTCGAAGGAAAACCTGGCGAGCAAGGCACGTTCTTTTTGTTTGATCCATCAGGCAACGCGCTGGAGTTTAAAACATTTAAGGATATGTCCAACCTGTTTGCCCTTCAATAAAGCATTGGACCTGATCGTTGTTTATCCCAAACGCCAAAACTGAAACCGTGCCGTCATTGTGGAATGACGTCACACCACCTCGCCAGATTTGTGAGAGCTTAAGCGGCGACCAGCAAAGCGATGTGGTTGTCATTGGTGGCGGATTTACCGGGCTTTCGTGCGCATTACATTTGGCAAAATCTGGCCATAAGGTCGCCTTGCTTGAAGGGCGTGAGATTGGTTTTGGTGGCTCAGGGCGCAACAATGGTCAGGTCATTCCCGTTCTTTCTGGCCCAGAGCCAGACCAGATTGAAGCTCGATATGGCGAGACGGGAGAACGCCTTGTTCAGTTGATTGCCGATAGCGCCGACTTTTTGTTTCGCTTGGTGGCTCAAGAAAATATTGCTTGCGAAGAGGAACAAACAGGGTGGTTTCAACCTGCCCACAGCCAAGGCCATATGAAAGTCAGTCAGGCGCGGGTAAAAGCATGGGCCAAACGCGGCGCACCAGCGCAATTGCTTGATCAGCAGCAATGTGAAAAACTGCTTGGCTCAAAACAATGGTTTGGCGGCATGTTAAACCCAACGGGCGGTCACATAAACCCTTTAGCTCTTGCGCGCGGTATGGCGCAATCTTGTGAGCAGGCAGGCGTGAAAATTTATGAGAACACCATTGTTGAAAGAGTTGGAAAATCAGGCGATGGATGGCTGGTTTCAACCCCGCAAGGTCGCATCAAAACCAATGCTGTTTTTATGGCGACCAATGCGTACTCAAATGAATTGTCCCAAACCTTGGAGCCTCAAACCTCACGCTCACTCATTCCTGTGACTTCATGGCAAATGGCAACGCCGCCTATCAGTCAACAGTTGCGCGAACAGATTATGCCAAATCGCCAAGCTGTATCCGACACACGTGGCGACTTACAATTCTTTCGTTTTGATGCCCGCAATCGCTTGGTGACAGGGGCTGCGCTTATGGTGCCAATCAATGCACAAGCCCGTCTTAAGACCATGGTGGGTGCACGCTTGGCCAAAGCATTTCCTCAATTGGGCACACCGCAATTTACTCATGTCTGGTCAGGCTTTGTCGGCATGACGCCTGATCGCTATCCCCATTTTCATCAGTTGGGTGAGAATTATTGGTCAGCCATTGGCTTTAATGGACGCGGCGTGGCGCTGGCGGTAGCAATAGGGGCCGAGATCGCCAAGGCCATTGATGGCCAAGATATGAACACGCTGGCCTTGCCTGTTTCCAAGCCCAAAGCCATCCCCATTCAACCCGTTGCAAGACGGGTTGCGCGTTTGGCCTTGCCCTATTATCGTTGGCTCGATACACGCACACCTAAATAAAACGAGATATCATGTCAGAAAATAATTCCCCCCTGCCGATGCTTGAAAAGCGCCGTATAGAAGCGGCGATGATTAAGAACATTTATGATGTACTGGTTGAACGCTACGGGGCGCAGGAAGCCAAAGAGGTTATCTCAAAAGCGGTCATTCAATCAGCCGTGGAACAGGGCAAAGAATTTGCCGATCAATATCGCGAAAATGGCGGGCAGGGCGCACCAGGCCTGCTTGATTTTGCAGCGCTCTCAGATCTTTGGGAAATGGGTGGGGCGCTGAAAAAAGACATGCTGGTCAAAACCGAGGAACGGCTTGAATATAATATGACCCACTGCGCTTATGCTGATATGTATAAAGAAATGGGCCTGGCCGACATTGGACATTTATTATCGTGCAACCGCGATGGCACGTTTTGTTTGGGCTATAATCCAAACATGAAACTGGAACGCACTCAAACTCTTATGGAAGGTGCACCATATTGCGATTTTCGTTATCGCATGGAAAGTGACAGCAACGAAAAATAAGCCGCCAGTTTTAAGTACCAATTCCCATGCCGGGAATTGGTACATTGTTTTTATTGGTGATGACAATCGGTTGTTTTTGTCCATCAACGACTACATACAAAAGCAAGATCGTCCAAACGCCATTACGTTTGATTGCGCGTGAATAGGCTTTGCCATTGGCTTTTGATCCTGATAACGAAATGGTCAGTTTTGCCGTACCGTTAGAGCCTTTTAAATTGATACTGCCACTTGGGAAGTAGCCCTCTTTAATCGGTGTGCCCAGTGCCTGGACCACTTGTTGGTTGGATCCAACCGCGCGCATGGTCATGGCATAAGCATCACTATTTTTCATCAGGCCAAAAACCATAGACATGATACCAATGGCCAAAGCGATAAACAACGCAAAGACAGCAAACCCGGCAATAGACCATTTTCGCTGTGTCGATTTGAAATGGGCTTCATCTTTCCAATAATTGTTTTCCCATGCCCAGCGTGATCCCTTCGCCCCAAGCACAAATGGCATGACCAGATTGACAAACGGCACAAACATCAAAAACGCAATATAGGTGGAATTGCCAATACCCCAGATCCAATTAAGCAAAAACGCGCCCCAATTCCATTTGTTAAGTTCAGCAGGGATTTGGGCGGGAAGTTTTTCGTTTCGAAGGGCCATGAGATTTCCAAGTTTGATTTCGTATGTTTAAATGAAAATGGCATAGGTTTAACGTAAAGTCAATTTCGTCAACTTGCAAAAAATAAAACAGCCATTTAGGGTGATGAAAATTTAAAAACGTTTTCACTTCAGGGATAGCCCCATGCTTGATAAGCCAGCCAAAACCACAATTGAACAAGACCGTATAGATTTAGCAGCGGCCTTTCGCTTGGCCTATCACTTTGATTTTCACGAAGGCATTTGTAATCATTTTTCGGTGCAATGCGACAGCGGAGACAGCAATGAAGAACGCTATCTGATTAACGCCTACGGTGTGCATTGGTCGCAAATGACACCGCAGAGCCTGTTGCTGATTGATGGGGAAGGCAATGTGCTTGAAGGTGATGGGGAGTTAGAAGAATCGGCTCGCAATATTCATATTCACAGCCACCGCGCCAATCCGCGCCACAAAGCCATTCTCCACACCCACATGCCTTATGCAACAGCGCTAACCATGCTTGAGGGTGGAAAACTTGAAATGGCCCATCAAACGGCTTGCCGTTTTTATGGCCGTGTTGGTTATGATGATAATTTTTCAGGTCTTGTTCACTCAGACGACGAAGGCAAACGCATTGCTTCTGCCACCAAGAATGATCAACACATTGATATCGTATTTTTGGCAAATCATGGCGTTGTATCCTCAGGCGCCAGTGTCGCCAAAGCCTTTGATGATCTGTATTATCTTGAACGCGCCTGCCGCCAACAAGTGCTGGCCATGTCAACAGGTATGCCGCTGAAAATAATCCCCGATGAAGTTATAAAAACCACCGCCCGCCAAATCGACAGCCATGTTGAATACTTCTCCAAGCAACATTTTGAATCTCTTAAAAGGGTGTTTGTGAATTTCTGAAAAAGCCACAAAATTTTCTAAGTGTCTGTTCGTATTGTTTGTGTATGATGTCAACAATTAAGGGATAATGAGGGAGGTGAGGAAACATGGTTGAAACGATATTTTTGAGCATATTGGCAGTTGCTGTTGTTCTGGCCATTGCATTTATTGTATTCTTTATTGTTACCAGCCCATCACTCACCCGAAATTGGTCGCCGGATCAGGCGGTGATGCCGTCTATTCATTTTTTGGGTGATGATAAAGTGCGCATTAACAACATTCGCGACATTCATTATCGCACCACTCGTGATTATGATTTGGAGTTTTATGACCGCACCATAGACTTGAATGATTTGGATTCAGCCTGGCTGGCCATTTCGCCTTTTGCTGCTTTTGGGGCGGCTCATGCTTTTGTATCTTTCGGGTTTAAAGATGGCACATATCTTGCCATCTCAATCGAAATTCGCCGCAAAAAAGGCAAGAGGTTCACACCCGTCAAAGCTTTTTTAAACCAGTTTGAGATGATGTATGTCATTGCCGATGAAAGCGATGTGATCAAAGTGCGCACCAACCGGATTAAATACACCGTGCGGCTTTATCCCATTCAAGCGGAAAAAGCCCGGATTAAGGCGGTGTTTCTTGATATGTTGCAACGGGCTGACAAATTGGGCGTAGAGCCTGAGTTTTATAATACTTTGTGGAATAAT
>JALWJW010000105.1 GCA_026996935.1 Hyphomicrobiales bacterium | reverse complement strand
ACCCTTAGGTTTGACCGCAAAAGCCTGAACCAATTGCACCCCATGCAAAACAAGACAAATCAATGTCCATGCCGCCACACCAAGCAAGCCCCAATCAGGCCGTCCAATAACAGCACTAATAGTCATAATGGCTAAGTTAGGGTTGCGCCGCGCGGTAATCTTTCGAAAGAAAGTATCAATTGGCCGCCAAATATGAATTTCCAAGCCAAGCCATTTAATCGCAATGCCTTCCATAATGCGCTGCACCACATAGCCGCCCATTATGACCGCAAATACAGTCCAGAAAAACTGATCACTCCACATAAACCCAGATGCTGCTAAACCCAGCCCCCACGCATAATACCAAAATGGCGGATGAATAAGATCAATGCCATGATCGAATATATCCCCCCACTTACTCGCGGTTAAAGTCGTGCGCGCCAGCTTTCCATCCACAGTATCAAGAAATGTCATCATCCAGGCGGCAATGATACCAAGACCGTACTCACCTTGCGAAAACCAATAATAGGCCAATACAACCATAACAGCACTCACCGTTGTCACCATGTTTGGCGTAATGAATGTTGGTGCAATGGCGCGCGTAACATAATAAGCAGGGCGCGGCCAAACATGCAGCGTAATAAAATCTGTTGCCCCTTTATACGTCCCCATAAACATGCGCCATTCAATGGCTTGTTTCTTATCCTCACTCAAAGTCAAAGCATAAGGCACTTCACGTTTACGTAATTTATCCCAAAACGCGGCATCAAGGTCACTGGGCGAGCGCACTAATAATGGCAAATCACTGGGTACAGGTTCACCTGCAAAAATAGCTTCAACCGCTGGTGCATTTGTGCCATTGGTAGCCACTGCAACGGGAACGCTTCCCCCTTCATCACCGCTCATTAACAACAGATTTAATCGCTTGGTCAGCGCCACAACAATCGGCTGGTCCAGCACAACATCAGCCTTAACAAAAATGACCGGTCCGTTGCGATGAGCCGCATCCTCAAGACTGACTGTTTCACTCACGCCACTTCGTGCAAATTGGATAGCCAAACGCTGACCACTGTTTTTACCCCAAACAGAAATATCACTTTGCCCAACCACACAAAGAACCGGTTTAAAGTGATGATCAGTGTCGCTATTATCAGCGGCTACATCTTTAGCAATGTCGCTCTGTTTATTCATAAATTCAATTCACTATTAAAAATCTAAACAACCGTTTCTGCACGCAGTAATGTGTATGACCCAATCCCTAAAAATATCGCAACCGGTAACCAGGCTGCCATCCATGGCAACAACACACCCAACTCACCAAGTGTCAGCGATATACCGTCAAACACAAAGAAAACGAATCCCAACAATACGCCAACAGCAAACATTTTACCAATGCCACCACCGCGGCGAAATCCTGCCGCCAGTGGCACACATACCACCACCATCAACATAGCAGAAAAAATCAGAGATACTCTTTTATGCCACCAGGTTTCATACACATGGGCAGGTCGAATACCAAAACCGGCATTCTCAATGAAATAATTCAAACCGGATAAAGACATCGCTTCAGGATCGCCCGAGCGCGCACCAGCCGCTGCTGGTTTTAAAGCGCCGGAATAAATCAATTTCTGCAACCGGCTCGGTGCAAGGTTTTGCCGATAATAAATAATCACATTAGTCAATTCCCAACGACCGTTCATCAATGCGGCTTTTTCTGCCATAATCTGTTCAGTCAAATGACCTTTCTTATCACGCCGAAAGATCGTCACACCTTCCAGTTTTGTTGATTTTCTATTGGACGAAACAGCTCTTAATATATCGGTACCCGATCGCATCCAGATTGGATCTTTCTCACCAACTTTAAGTTTTTTAGATCCATACTCTCCAATACCCCAGTTTTGCAAAACCGGTTCTGCTTTCGGTATCGCAACATCATTAATGACAAAATTAAAAGCCCCAATCATAATCGCCAAAGGGGCTAACATCACAATCATACCCAATGGTGACAGCCCGCTCGCCCAAATAGGCACAAGTTCACCACGATAACTAAGCTCTGAAAGGGTCAGCAGCAAAGCCAGCAACGTACTCATCCCGATAAAGGTCGAGAAAGCACTTGGCAAACGCAGTAAAGCATATTTGCCCAGACCAATCAGTTGATGATCATTAACAGCCAGAATATCATCAACATATGCAATCACCTCAAGAGTAATAACAAAAATGGAAATACCCAAAAGGATAGTCACAAACCGCGTAAAAACCATACGCGAAACCATCATCGCAATCTGTTTCATTTCACGCCCTCGCGTGATGGAAGGATTTTCCTTTTAAGGTAGCCGACAAAGTCAGAAATCTTATCAATAACAGGTTCGAGACGATCTTTTGACAAAACAAAACTTAGCGTCCAGAACCGCCATAATGAAAATGCCGCCAATAATAGAAACGGAGTCCAAACCGCAAGTATTGGGCTATAGGTTCCCTCTTTTACCGAAACCACACCAATTTGAATCACCTCGTGAAACGCCACAAGGATAATCAGAGCCAAACCAAACCGATAACCACGCTGGCCTCGTCGTCGTCCCATCGCAAATGGCAGTGCCAAAAAGGGTAAAATAAATATCGTTGCAACATTAACCAGGCGCTTGTGCAAACTTCCCACCATTTCACTATGCCGAAGGTTTTTTCGCACAGGATGAGCAAGTTCTTTTATCAACTCGACAATAGTCAACTCACGCGCAGTCCGCCCGCGAACAGGATAAGCTTTTTTGGAAATTTTACCAACAGGGGTATCCAGCGTATCAAAAGTGCTGACAAAAGCTCTTGGCACCTTTTCACCCTTATCAAAAGACGGCCACTTTTTAATTTGCAGTTGATGCCCGTCTTTCAGACGTAAAATCGGGCGCGCAACACCGGGAACCTTAATCAATTCACCATCAACAGCCGTGATCGCTTTTGCCCCGCCTTTACCGCGATAATCAAACAGAAAAATCCGTTGAAATGTATTGTCTTCACGCGATAATTTATCCAAAATAAAGGTACGTGTTCCCGCTTGCATAAACACACCTTCTTCAGCCAGATAAAACACATCAACATTTTTAACATTGAAAATAATCGAGCGATAAGAATACCGCGCATAAGGTTCCATCCAGCCAAAAATAGCCAGCGAAATCAAGGCCAAAACTGCAGAAAGAATCACCACAGGTCGAACAAGCTGATGATGGCCAACACCTGCAGCTAAAAATGCATCAATCTCTGAATCTTTTGATAATTTGTTAAAGCCAAACAGCAATCCCAAAAACATCGCCGCCGGTAAAGCAAGCCCAAGGTAATGCGGAATCAGATACGCCAAAGCTTCAAAGATAAATCCAAACGAATTCTCCTTGCCCATGGTTATATCCAGCAATCGCACCATGCGTTCAGCCAACAACAGCAACAAACCAATACTCATTGCCGCAACAAGCGGTTTTGTGACTTGGCCAACAATATAACGATCAATAATTGGTATGCGAAACATCAGGCGAACGCCTCTTTAACGCAAGTAAGCAATTTAGCAAACACTTCTGGTTCAGGTTTAAATCCATCGCCCAGTTGAGGCACTGCCGGCCAGCCCGTATCTTTAAATTCCACGCCCTCAAACACACGCGATTCGCTATATCGCGCAATCACATGCAAATGCACATGCGGGTCAACCATCATCAACATCAGATAATTGATCTTATCAAAATCACAGACCGTTTTCAGCCCGGTTTCGATATCTTTCGTCACTTGGCCCATTTCGGCAAAAGCAGCGCTGGAAATATCACTAAACTGCGTCACGTCCTGTTTGCAAACCATCACTAACGAGCCAAGCGTCACCTGCGCTGGTCGCAACAAAACGCACCAGTGCTCATATTCACGCACCAACGTATCAGGATATCCAAATGTTTTAAGAGTCTTATGAGCCATCAACTTCACTTTTGGACTCTTTGCGTGTCACAATCAAGGCACAACTGCCCTAAAGGTGCCAAATGTGCACTGGTAACCATCTGTTTTTGGCTTTCATCATACGACCTTACCGTGACATTGGTTGACCAGGCACCACCTTTGCGCGAAATGGCGTAATTATACCACGCTGCCGCTGGTTTCCCCTTATGAGCAAAAGAGGACGCAGACGGCACGCCAACAATTTGCGCCAACCCCGTTTTAGTTTCCAATTCTGAACGCATATGAACATGATTATGCCCATGCAAAACCAATTCAACACCGCGCTTTTCCAACACAATTTTTAAATCATCAGCATCACGCAGCATTTTTCGATCCTTGGCCATGCCACGCAACGGAGGATGATGGATCATCAAGATCCGATAAAACCCACGCTCGTGCAAAGTCTTCAACGTCTCATCAAGCGCCTCAAGCTGGCGTTGCCCCAGCTCGCCCCACGCCTTATTCCACGGCGCGGGCACACCGCTTGAAACCCCAATCATTGCAATATTGCGGCGCTGGCGCACATAGGGAAACAAGGCTGCATTATTACCAGCGGTTCGAACGCCGGGCGTGCGCAAATCCCCGATCATATAATCACCCCACAGCGCCAAACCATCGGCCCAGTCAACAGGCACATAGGCATCATGATTGCCCGGCACAAATGACACAAATTCAGACCCGCCAAGTTCACTCAACCACTGCGCCCCACGGGTAAATTCTTTCGGCAATGCAATATTGACCAAATCCCCGGTAAAAGCGATATGATCGACATTGTGCCGCTTAATGTCTGTCACCAGGCGATTAAGCACATCCAGACTATGAATCCCGCGCCGCCGAAACCGCCACGACAACGCCCCGATAATCCGTTTAGAAAAATAAGCCGATAAAGGCGCATCGGGCATAGGTCCAAGGTGGACGTCTGATAAGTGTGCAAGATTGAACATAGGTTGACTTTGCCGAAGTTAGGTGCGAGAGAATTTGAAAAATTGCAATACTTCTACCCTCGTTCGCATAAAAGGTTCAAGCATCATATGACAAGTTCTGCTTCAAGCTCTCTAAAAGTCATTATTTTAGGCGCAGGCCAGGGCAAACGCCTGCTTCCCCTCACCGCCGATGCCCCCAAAGCCTTGCTCGATATTGGCGGCCAAACACTGGTCCACCGCCAAATCAGCGCCTTTGCCAAATGTGGCTTAAAAGATTTCGTCGTTATCACTGGATATAATGCCCACCTGATGGAAACAGAACTTGAAACTATTGCTAAAGAGCTCAACATTGAAATTCGCACCGTGTTCAACCCGTTTTATGCTGTAGCCGACAATCTGGCCAGTTGCTGGATGGCTCGCCACGAAATGGATGGTGACTTTATTCAGGTCAATGGCGACAATGTTTTTCAGGCCGATTTGGCCCAATGTATTATTGATGGTGCCAAAGGCGATGTCACCGTCGCCACCAATTTCAAAGATGCTTACGATGCCGATGATATGAAAGTCATGATGGATGGCGACCGCTTGACAGAAGTAGGCAAAATGCTCCCCGTTGAAGCTGTCGATGCCGAAGCCATCGGCTTTTACGTCTTCAAAGGCAACGGCCCCGCCGCCTACCGCAACATCCTGGACGAAGCCATGCGCGACCCCTTCGGCCTAAAACAATGGTTCCCCTCCGCCGTCGGCCTGTTGGCCAAACAAATCGAAATTGGTGTGGTGAACGTGGGTGATAGAGAATGGGCAGAAGTTGATTTCCCGGTTGATTTACAGGCTGCAAGGTTAATGGTTGCGGGGTGGTGAGAAGGAAAAGTGTTGAACACAAGATTATAGTTTTTGAACTATATTTATTGCTTTCGGTATACACACCCTAGTGACCAATTCACTATTTCCATTTCGGTTTTCTATTCTTTTCAAAATTCCAATTTGTGCTTTTTTCTTTAACTTGCCATTCTACTATATCTCACCACTATACTT
>JALWJW010000104.1 GCA_026996935.1 Hyphomicrobiales bacterium | reverse complement strand
TTTCTATACCCCATCAGAAGTATCTTCCAAAAAGATCGAGCCTCAAACTCGTTTCCGCTTGGGCGGTTTGGTGGAAAAGGGTAGCGTTAAGCGCGGTGTCGGCAAGACGATCAGCTTTAGCATTACTGACAATGCTGAAACGGTTAAAGTTAATTTTACCGGGAATTTACCGGATTTGTTTCGCGAGGGACAAGGTGTGGTGACCGAGGGAAAACTAAACCAGGCGGGTATTTTTATTGCGGACAATGTTTTAGCAAAACATGATGAGAATTATATGCCTAAAGAAGTAGCTGACAGCTTGAAAAAGCAAGGTCTTTGGAAACATACAGAGGAAAAATAATCGTGGTTACAGAAGTTGGACATTTTGCCCTGATCCTTGCCTTAGCATTGGCTGTTTTTCAAACAATTGTGCCAATGTACGGGGCATCTAAAAACGATGCCAGATTGATGGGGACCGCACAAACATCTGCTATTGTTCAGTTTCTGTTGGTTGGTATTTCATTTGCCGCTCTTACCCGTGGTTATATTGTTTCTGACTTCACCATTAAAAATGTGTATGAGAATTCTCATTCTGCAAAACCATTTTTGTATAAAATTTCCGGCGTGTGGGCCAATCATGAAGGTTCGTTGCTTTTATGGGTATTGATTCTAACCCTGTTCGGGGCTGCTGTTGCCGTATTCTCCGGCAATTTGCCCCCGAGCCTGAAAGCCCGTGTTCTGGCCGTTCAAGGTTCGGTTGCAACGGCATTTTTAAGTTTCATCCTTTTTACATCAAATCCCTTTGAACGCTTGATCAATGCACCGATTGAAGGCACCGGAATGAACCCGATGCTGCAAGATCCTGCTTTGGCTATTCACCCACCGTTGCTTTATGCAGGTTATGTTGGATTATCGGTTGCTTTCTCATTCGCCGTTGCTGCCCTTATTGAAGGCAAGGTCGATGCAGCCTGGGCCCGCTGGGTCCGCCCCTGGACACTTGCTGCGTGGATGTTTTTAACCATCGGCATCGCAATTGGCTCCTGGTGGGCCTATTATGAATTGGGCTGGGGCGGCTGGTGGTTCTGGGACCCTGTTGAAAATGCCTCCTTTATGCCCTGGCTGGTTGCGACTGCCTTGCTTCATTCGGCCATCGTTGTGGAAAAACGAAACGCGCTTAAAGTTTGGACCATTCTGTTGGCAATTTTAGCCTTCTCATTGTCCTTGCTCGGCACCTTTATCGTGCGCTCGGGTGTATTGACATCAGTACACGCTTTTGCAAATGACCCCGAACGTGGTGTGTTTATTTTGGGCATTCTGGTGTTTTTTGTTGGAGGTTCTTTATCACTTTATGCCTGGCGTGCAACCAGCTTGAAAGCTGGGGGCATCTTTTCACCTCTTAGTCGTGAAGGGGCTTTGGTTTTAAATAATCTGTTACTTGCCGTTTCCGCATTTGCGGTGTTCTCGGGTACTTTGTTTCCGTTGGTCTATGAATCATTCACTGGCGGTAAAATCTCTGTTGGGGCACCTTTTTTCGATACGGTATTTGGTTTATTGATTTTGCCACTATTATTGCTTTTGCCTGTCGGGCCATTTTTGTCGTGGAAACGCGCCAATGTGAAGGTGGCTCTTAAGAAACTATGGCCTGCCGCCATTGCTGTGATTGCCGCTATTATTACCGTGTTTTTGACGGAATCAAATAAATCATGGGGCGCTCCATTTGGCATTGGTTTGGGTGTGTGGCTACTTATTGGCTCTTTGGTGGAAATGGCTGATCGGACCAAGTTTTTACGCGCACCATTCCCGACCTTTTGGGCGCGGTTAAAAGGTCTGCCAGGCGCTTCAATCGGCATGACTTTAGCTCATTTTGGTATGGGTGTAACTGTCATAGGTATTGTAGCGATTACATCGTGGAAACAAGAAAAGATTCTGGTAATGCAATATGGTCAAATAGTGGAAATTGGCGGATCTGATGTAAAGTTTGTTTCTGAAAAGTCCGGCGACGGACCTAACTATTCTGTTGAGACAGGCCGATTTGATGTAACTGTTGATGGTAAATTTATCACCAGTTTATTTTCAGAAAAACGGGTCTATCGTCCAAGCGGAAGACCAATAACAAGAGTGGGCATTTATCCATATTGGTCTGGTGATCTTTATGTTGTAATGGGGGATAAAATCAAAACTGGCGGCCGTACCGTTCGGGTATATTTTAACCCTTATGCGCCCTTAATCTGGTTTGGTGCCGGCATTATGTTCTTTGGTGGGATGATCTCTTTATTTGATCGCCGCTACCGTGTTGGTGCACCAAAACGTGCCAAAAAAGCAACCTTGCAAGCCGCGGAGTAACAAATATGCGATACCTTATTGCGATAGCTGTTTTATTTATGTCTCTGGCAACCCCGGTTTTCACACCGCCTGCTTTGGCAGTGGAGCCTAGTGAAGTGTTGAAAGACCCGGCATTGGAAAAACGTGCCCGTGCCTTATCGACAGAATTGCGATGTCTGGTTTGTCAAAATCAATCTATTGATGATTCTGATGCAAGCCTGGCTAAAGATTTGCGCGTTTTACTGCGTGAACGCCTGGTTGCTGGTGATACGGACGAACAAGCCAAAGCCTATCTGGTTAACAGATTTGGTGAGTTTGTCTTGCTAAAGCCGGTGTTTGCCCCTCATACAATGTTTCTTTGGTTCGGCCCGTTTGTCTTGTTGGCTATCGGTATTATTTTCTTGCTCAGACAGAGAAAGAAAAAACCACAAACCAAAGCCGAAACTCAATTAACAGAGCGTGAAGCAAAGCAGTTGGAAGAACTATTGGATGGCCCAAAAAGTTGAATTTTTAAGCAGCAATGGCGATATGCTTGCTGCACGTCTTGATAAACCGTCAATACCTGTAAAAGCCTATGCGTTGTTTGCGCATTGTTTTACCTGCTCAAAAGACATCTTTGCTGCCAGTCGTATTGCCCGGGCTTTAACTGGCGAAGGTATCGCTGTTTTACGATTTGATTTTACAGGTCTTGGCGATAGCGAAGGTGAATTTGCCAATACAACTTTTTCTTCAAATATAGAGGATCTTGTCGCAGCGGCGCAGTTTTTGCAACAAGAATACGAAGCCCCGCAACTCCTTATTGGTCATTCTCTTGGTGGCACAGCCGTTATTGCCGCTGCTCACGATATCCCCTCAACACGCGCGGTTGTGACCATTGGAGCTCCGTTCGATGTCGATCATATTTTAAAAAGTTTTAGTGCCAATTTGGATGAAATTAAAAACTCTGGAAAGGCGCAGGTCAATCTGGCGGGTCGGGACTTTACGATCAAATCTGAATTTGTTGAAAATGCTAAACAGCACTCCCAAAAAGAAAGATTGAAATCGCTTAAAAAGCCACTTTTGATTTTTCATTCTCCAGTGGATGAAAGCGTGAGCATAGATAATGCAACAGAGATATTTATTGCAGCCAAACACCCCAAGAGTTTTGTTTCCTTAGATAAAGCTGACCATCTTTTGACCGATCATCGAGATGCGGTTTTTGTTGCCAATATTCTGGCCGCCTGGGCAATGCGATATATGGATGTCAAAATTGAAGCTGGTGCTGAAACTCAAAATCACCCCGCAGTGAAAGTTGAAGAAACAGGCCTGTCAAAGTTCCAGCAAAAGGTTACCGCTGGCAGCCATGTTTTGTTGGCTGATGAACCCAAAAGCGTTGGCGGACAGGACACCGGCCCATCCCCTTATGATTATTTGTCCATTGCGTTAGGTGCCTGTTCCACTATGACAATGCGCATGTATGCAGAGCATAAAGGCTATGATATCGGAAAATTATCAGTAGAAGTTTCCCACGCAAAAGTTCACGCTGAAGATTGTGCCGATTGCGGAGAAGGGCGCCAGGGCAGAGTTGATCGCTTTGAACGAACCATTGGTATTGAGGGCGACATTGATCCGCAAATTGCGCAAAAACTGGTCAAAATTGCCGACCGCTGCCCCGTTCACAAAACCCTTGAACACTCATCAGTTGTCGCGACCAAATTGGCAAAATCCTGATGATCTAAAGCATAAGATTGCATAAGGAGATTAGGCCGCAACGTTACGCAAAGTTGCGGCAACAACGCGTTCTTTAGGAATAATCAAAGTTACAGTTGTGCTAAATCCGTGCTCGCTTTCAATCGTAAAGTCAATTTGATGTAAGGCAGCAAGTTTTTTAACAATTGACAGCCCAAGCCCGGTGCCGTGAATTTCTGCAATCTGCGGATCGCTTGAACGCTTGAACGGCAGCATGATGGTTTCCAGATCTTCTTTAGGAATTCCAATACCGTTATCATGAACTGTAATTTTAATTTCGCCGTCCTTTTGTTCTTCAACCGTAATGCGAACCACCCCGTTATCAAAGGAATATCGAACCGCATTTGAGACAAGATTAATCATAATCTGGTTGATAGAGCGTTCATCGACATGAACTTTAAGATCTCTATTCTCACACTCAATTTCCAACGTAATATTTTTCTCAGCCAGAGATTTCCGCACTGTTGCTTCGCAGAACCGAATAGGGTCTATCAAAAAGATGTCTTGTTCATCAAGCTTGCGCGCACCCATGTCCAGGCGGTTCAAATCAAGTAAGTCATTTACAAAGCCGAGCATATGGCCGGCGCTTTTCTCAATATGACCTAAAAACTCATTCTGGTCTTTTGCCGGTAAAGTGCCGGGTTTTGATTGTTTCAAAACACTGGAAAAGCCAAGAATCGAATTTAAAGGCGTTTTTAGCTCATGGGCCAAATTGGCAAGATACTCGACATTGCCTTTGGCTTGCTGTTTTGCTTTTTGACGATCAAGGCGCTGTTGGCGCTGGTATTTAGCCACTGACTTGGCCATAATATTAAAGCGTTCCTGTAAATCCTGAAACTCTTTAGGCACGCGCCATTCCGGCCCAACAGAAACTTCAACATCTTTACCTTTAACCATCGCATCTGCCCCTGCCATTACGTGCTTTAACGGGGTGAGAACCATGTTGGCAACAAAGGTGGCTGTAAGGCCAACAGCGACAATAAGAAGAACCAGGATAGGATACAAAGAAGATGTGGTTTTTCGTGCAGAAGCTTTTAATTCAGAAACCGGTTGCGGTACCATAACGCTCCAAAGGCCGGTTTTTGTGCCGGCAATTCCCGCAATCATATTTGCTTTAAGGGCAGGGGAATAAAATGTTTCAACGCCAATCTCACCAGCAAGCATACGCTTGACAGCCGATACTTTAGCAATGTTCTTACGTTTGTTAACCCAGTCCGGCTTTGGGTGAGCAAGGATGTTTCCCTGCTGGTCGACAATAGCTGCATGGCCCTTTTTGCCAAATGAAACAGCCTTGCCCAAATCAATAAAATATTTGGTGGTTAAGGCCCCAATGGCTAATTTGTTTCGAATTTTCTTAACCACATAAATAATCGGCTGATTGTTCAGGCTGTTTAATACAGGTGAGAAAATGGTTTCATTGCCATGACCTGCCACCAATGACTTGAAAAACTTAAAGCGCTTGGCAGGAGTAACTTTAGGGCATGGACTCTTAACCGGCCCTGCTGAATTGGTCACAGCACCGGTTGCAAAATCAGCAACACAAAAATGGCGGAAGTGAAGATTTTCAATAATTTTTCTGGTGTTTGAAATGGGATTGGAGACAGCAAGATTACCTGCCACCACCTCAAAACCGGTAACCACATCAGTATGATAACGATCAAGAGCTGAGCGGAGATTTTTAGCGATTAATAAATGGCGTTCTTGAACTTCAGCAATTTTTTGCTGATACATGGCATGGTCAAGCCAGAACCATAAAATGGCCACTGGAATAATTGTGGCAATCCCAAAGATTAAAAATAATTGTTTTCCAAGTTTCATATGTCTGCGCCCCTTAATTGGGAAACAAACTACATTAAAAACATTGATAGTTTCCCTAAGAGAATGG
>JALWJW010000103.1 GCA_026996935.1 Hyphomicrobiales bacterium | reverse complement strand
CTACGTCTTGCGTGGCACCATTGCCAAGCCCAAATTCCTCGTAAACCCCGTTTCCGCTATTGCCCCGGGCTTCTTGCGCCAGCTCTTTACGCTTGGTGGCGGCAATGTTGGCTCAGATGGAACGGGTACGAAAAAACCGCGTAAGAACGTCGAAGATCTTCATTAAAGACCGACACAAGAATGTTTTGAACCAGCCAGACTTTTATGCAAAGTCTGGTCTGTTCTAATTTTAGATTATGATAACTGCAATTGGATCAATCAACGGGCCTAAGTAACACGTGCTTTTTCTTACCCATTGAAAGCTTAATCACATCATCTTCAGTCATATCACCAGCGCTGATAGAATATTGAAAATCATTGCAGACTTTATCGTTGATTTTAATCGCACCAGCTTTGACATGACGGCGTGCTTCACCGTTTGATTTGGCAAGACCAGCTTTCACGATAGCAGGTAGGAGGCCCAAACCTTCTAAAAGTTCTGCGCCTGAAACTTCAACAGTCGGCAAGCCTTGCGCCATATCGCCTTGCTCAAAAGTTTTCTGTGCGGTTTCCTGAGCTTTGTCGGCAGCTTCTCGACCATGCAAAATAGCGGTGGCTTCATTGGCCAAAACTTTTTTGGCTTCGTTGATCTCGGCCCCTTCAAGTGCTTCAAGCCTGGCAATTTCCTCCATTGGAAGTGCAGTGAATAATTTCAGGAATTTACCCACATCACCGTCTTCGGTGTTGCGCCAGTATTGCCAGTATTCATAGGGTGAGAGCATATCACCATTAAGCCACACAGCACCGCCAGCGGTTTTGCCCATTTTGGCACCCGATGATGTGGTTAAAAGCGGTGAGGTGAGGGCATGCAGCTTGGTCCCATCCACACGGCGGCCAAGTTCCATACCATTGATGATATTGCCCCATTGGTCAGAGCCGCCCATCTGCAACACACAATCAGCCCGGCGGTTCAATTCCAAAAAGTCATAGGCCTGCAAAATCATGTAGTTAAATTCAAGGAAGGTCAATGGCTGCTCGCGATCAAGCCGTAATTTAACCGAGTCAAAACTCATCATGCGGTTAATGGTAAAGTGCGGGCCGTAATCACGTAGGAAATCAATGTAATTCAGGTGGTCCAGCCAGTCGGCATTATTGACCATTTTTGCATCTGTCGGCCCGTCACCAAATTTCAAAAACTTAGAAAATACGGTTTGAATGCCATCCATATTTTCTTGAATTTTTTCAGGTGTAAGCAGTAAACGACTTTCATCTTTACCCGAAGGATCACCAACTTTTGTCGTGCCACCACCCATAAGCGTGATGGGTTTGTGGCCCGTTTGTTGTAGCCAATATAACATCATAATCGGCACGAGAGATCCTGCATGCAGGCTCGGTGCGGTGCAATCAAATCCGATATAAGCTGAAATTGTTCCCTCGGCCGCCACTTTATCTAACGCATGCGGGTCAGACAATTGATGGATGAATCCGCGCTCATCGAGCACTTTAAGGAATTCTGATTTATATTGAGACATGATACACTCTTTGATGACAATAGATTCTTATTGCTCGCTATAACATGAGATAACCCTGTGACAAAGATTTTAACAGCAATCGGCTTAATGAGCGGCACATCAATGGATGGCATTGATGTCGCACTGATTAAAACCGATGGAGAAAATATAGTCGAATGTGGCCCTGAAGCATCATTTGAATTTGATGCTGATATGCGCCAAAAACTAACTCAAGCCATGCAAACGGCCCTACAGATAAAGCATCGCGATGAGCGCCCAAATGGTTTGGACAAGGTCGAGACCGAAATCACCCGCGCCCACGCTGGCGCAGTTGAATCATTTTTGCAGCAAAACAGCCTAACCGATTCAGATATAGACATTATCGGCTTTCATGGCCAAACCGTTTTACACCGCCCGCAAGACAAATTAACCGTGCAATTGGGCGATGGAAACGCACTGGCCAAAGCCACTGGCATAGATGTGGTTTATGATATGCGCGCTGCTGATGTGGCAGCAGGCGGGCAGGGCGCGCCATTGGTGCCGGTGTTTCATCAGGCGCTTGCCAGCCAGATTGATACACGCCCTTTGGCCTTTGTAAATATAGGCGGCATTTCAAATATTACTTATATCAATAAGCACAATGAAATCACCGCGTTTGATTGCGGCCCCGGCAACGCCATGCTCGATGATTGGGTGTTCAAGCATACAGGTAAAGCATTTGATGAGGACGGTGAATTTGCCCGTACAGGTCAACTGAACGAACAAGTTTTACACGACTACATGGTCAACCCATACTTCAATCAACCCGTACCAAAATCACTTGACCGTTTTGATTTCACCCTCAAAGGTGTTGAACATTTAAGCCCTGCCGATGGTGCACGAACTTTGGTTGAGGTCACGGCCAAATCCATCGCCAATGCCACCAACTGTTTTGCCGAACCGCCCCAAGATTGGATCATCTGCGGCGGCGGCCGTCGTAACAAATTTCTCATGCAGCGCATTGCTGCTAACGCTCAAGGCATCGTCACCCCAGCCGAAGCCCACGACCTTAACGGCGATGCCTTAGAAGCCCAGGCCTTTGCCTATTTGGCCGTTCGCAGTCTAAAAAATTTACCGTTGACATTTCCAAACACCACAGGCGTTGACAAGGCAATGACGGGTGGTGTCTTGGCGAAATCCCAAAAGGAAGTAACATGACCGATAACCACAAGAACAACGCAATCGACTACATCGAGTTCAACGTAAACGACATCGCCAAAGCCAAAGAGTTTTACGACTCCGCATTTGGTTGGACCTTTACCGATTTTGGCCCAGCTTATTGCGAGTTTAATGATGGCCAGCGTAAAGGTGGGTTTGCGGCATTTGATGGCGATATTATTACCAGCGGACCGTTGGTCGTTTTGTACGCTGACGACTTAGAACAAGCCTTGAAAAATGTCACCAATGCAGGAGGTAAAATCACCAAACCCATTTTAGAATTCCCCGGTGGTCGCCGTTTTCAATTCACTGATCCTCAAGGATATGAACTCGCGGTTTGGCATTGAGTGTTCGTCAATAATCTGTCCTCTTGATTAATACCGCCAGCCGATCTAACTTCTATAGCGACTAGAGGTTTTGAAGGTTTTAGAAAATGCTATCCATTGGCCAGTTATCAAAGCAAACGGGGGTGAAGGTCACCACTATTCGCTATTACGAGCAACAAGGTCTAATCGCCCCGCCGCACAGATCTGAGGGCAATCAGCGCCGTTATGAACCCGACACATTAAAGCAATTACGTTTCATCAAACACGCCCGCGACTTAGGCATAAATATAGACTCAATTCGCCAATTGATTGATTTAAGCACCGATACTGAAAAACCCTGCGGGGAGGCCGACAAGATCGCACGTGAACACCTTGTTGCCATCCAAGACAAAATCGCCTGCTTAAAACGTCTGGAAAAAGAACTCATCCGCATCTCAACAAAATGCTCAGGCAAACGAGTAGGCGAGTGCTACGTCATTCAATCCTTATCAGATCATGGTCTGTGTTCGGACGATCATTGATATAGCCTCTTAATGGGTGAATTTTTCGATTAAAATAGATAGACGGCTTTTAAGTGTGCTTTCATCTGGGGCTGCCATTTTGATGCCTTCTGCGGCAGCTGCTAAAATATGCCCCGTTTCAGCATCGGGTTTGAGATCAAGGAGCTGATTGATCTCGGTAACAAACTGTTTTCGCGCTTGTTCGGGCTTATCGGTGCCAAACTGTTTTTTCATTTGCATGAGCTCATCGGCATGTGGGCCGGCAAAAATCAGGCGATAATAATACACCATATAAGCGGTGATATAGGCGTGCAGTTTTAAAGCTGGATCGTCAAATTCATCAGATGCATTACGTGCTGTGGTAAAAGCCTGCTCATTAACCAGATCAAGGGCCGCAAGAGCAACGGCCTGTTTGTTTTTAAAGTGCAGATATATCGCTGGGCGCGAAATGCCAGCCTCTTTGGCAATATCATCCATAGAGGTGCGCCGATAACCATATTGGGTGATGGTGTTAATGGCAGATTGTAAAATAAGACGGCGTTTGGTTTGCATAATTCTCTTTTACTGTGTGCGGTTTTTGGATGCAATGGATGGACAATGAATAATTAGGCTTGAATTACTAATTGACAAAATATATATAATTTGTCAGTTAGTAACGTATCGTAGTTCAACCAAGGAGTCTGACCGCCCATGATAAACCCTATGACAAACCCCATGACAAAGCGCGTATTCATAACGGGTATCTCTGGCTTTTTAGCCAGTCATATTGCCTTACAATTATTAAAGTCAGGGGCGCAAGTAACAGGTTCCCTGCGGTCGTTGCGCAAATCGGACCACACACGAAAAGTGCTTGAATCACATGGGGCCGATACATCCAAATTATCATTTGCTGAGTTGGATTTATTAAATGATAAGGGCTGGAATGAAGCGATTGACGGTTTTGATTACCTTATTCACACAGCATCCCCATTCGTCACCACCATGCCCAAAGACCCACAAGAATTGGTCAAACCAGCCGTGGAAGGGACCACGCGCGCTATTAATGCGGGACTGAATGCTGGCGTTAAGCACATTGTTCTCACATCCTCAATGGTTTCCATCGCCCATGGACACGGGCATGGCCACACGGCAAAACTGACCGAAAAAGACTGGACCAATATTAAGGGCGATGACGTTAGTGCTTATGTGTTGTCTAAAACATTGGCAGAACGCAAAGCGTGGGAATTGGTTGAAGCTGCAGGGTGTAAAGACATTTTGACCGTTGTTAATCCGGGGTTTATTCTCGGTCCGGTACTTGAAAAAGATATTGGCACATCGGGCGGCCTTATTCTAAAAATGCTTAAAGGCGGCTTTCCGGGCGCGCCTAATATTGGATTTTCTTGCGTAGATGTACGCGATGCCGCCGCTCTTCATATCAAGGCGATGGATATCCAAGAGTTTTTTGGTCGCCGTATTTTGGCATCTGGTGAAGATATTAAACTGGTTGAGATCGCCCGCGATTTGGCAAAGGCCTTCCCGCAATATGCAAAAAAGCTACCCACCCGCCAGCTTCCAGATTTTGTAGTAAAACTGGTTGGGCTTTTCGATGGCGATGCCAGAACCGCATCAAAATCCCTCGGTCATAAACACAATGTTGACTACGCCGCCACCGAACAACTTTTAGGCACCCCCTTAATCTCCAACCAAAAAGCCGCTCGCGACATGGCAAAATCCATCATTGATCTGGGATTGGTTTAGGTAATGGTTTTATTGAGTTCCTCATTGCCAATTAATGCGTTATTGTGAATGGTGGTCTGGTTTTTTGTACTTAATTTGTAGGATCGGGTGAAGAATGAAATTACCTTTTACTGGCGGTTGCCTTTGTGGTGCTGTTCGATATTCATGCTCGGTTGAGCCTGAACTGATGTATTATTGCCATTGCAGTGATTGCCGAAAAGTCAGCGGTGCAGCTTTTTATCCTGGGCTTTATGTGGAGCGTAAAGGCTTTGCTGTTACGGGTAACTTATCATCATATTCTCTAACCGCCGATAGTGGACGCACCATTCATCGCTATTCTTGCCCCACATGCGCTGGGCAGATTTACTCAGATAAGGGCGCTGATACTGCAATGCTGTCAATAAAAGCAGGCACGTTAGATAACGTAAGCCTATTTAAACCGACCATAGAAATCTGGGCGCAAAGCAAAGTGGAATGGGCAAACTTGCCGTCTGATCTTGATAGTCATAAAAGGGGCTATGGTGAATAATGCTCGCTAGCACGCGATGTAGGGAGCAATTTTGGTGATAAACTATTTAAAAGACAAACTTGCCTATTGGCTTTAATTTAGAATGCGTCTAACTAATAGCTGGAAATTTATTACTGTTTTGAACATAAACCAAGGAGAAGCAAAATGGCTTTTTTGACA
>JALWJW010000102.1 GCA_026996935.1 Hyphomicrobiales bacterium | reverse complement strand
GGAGTGGATACCAGCTTTCGCTGGTATGACGGTGTGGGGGATGTGCAGGGCTGGTGGCTTGTTTGTTTGGGGTGGTGGTGGCATATTTCTGTTTAGTTCGGTACAAGAGGAAACAAAACCGATGACCAATTTTATTGACCCGACACGCGAGGCTTTGGGGTTGTTTACGACTTTAGATTGTTATGGACCGATTGCGATGCTTAATCTTATTCGATTGCGTGATAAGGCTGACTATGGTGATGGCTATGCGGGTGGGCGTGATATAACGGGCAAAGAAGCTTATCGTGAATATGGACGCACGGCTGCCAGGATTTTTAAAAGCGTTGGTGGTAAACAAATTTGGCTCGGTATGCCTGAGTTGTTGTTGATTGGGCCAGCGGATGAAAAGTGGGACATTGTTTTTATTGCCCAATATCCAAACAGTAAGGCGTTTATTGAAATGGTGGAAAATCCCGATTACCAAGCCATTGTTTTTCATCGTTTCGCAGCGGTTGAGGACTCGCGGTTGTTGCGGTTAAAGATGATGGAGCCTGGGGCTGGGTTTGGCTGTATCTGATACATGCGGCGAAAGGTGTAGGGGATATTTTTCGGATTCATTTGTGAATCACTAGGGCTTCGTGTAACAGATGTTAACGGTTCTTGCGGATTTTTGAATTTTCAAAATCAGTGCATGTCGCGTTAAAATGAATTCACTTTGTTGGTATAAACAGTCTTGTTTCTCAAGGCCTGCCTCATACAGAAAGCGAACACTTGAATTTATTTTAACGCGATAGGCACTAGCTTGAGCCGTTACGTGTTTTTACACTTCTGGTTTTTCAGATCAATTTCTTTTAAAGGATCGTGTCATGGCTAATGTTGTCGTTGTGGGTGCCCAATGGGGTGATGAAGGCAAAGGGAAAATTGTTGACTGGCTTTCATTGCGGGCTGACATTGTGGCGCGGTTTCAGGGCGGGCATAATGCCGGTCACACATTGGTTATTGATGGTAAGGTTTATAAACTTTCGGCGTTGCCTTCGGGTGTGGTGCGCGGCGGTAAAATTTCGGTTGTTGGCAATGGGGTGGTGCTTGATCCGTGGGCGCTGTTGAATGAAATTGATGGTATTCGCAAACAAGGCGTTGATATTACCGCTGATAATTTGCGCATTGCCGAGAACACAACATTGATTTTGCCGCTTCATTCTGAACTGGACGGGATTCGTGAAGCTGCGGCCGGAAAGGGTAAAATTGGCACTACCGGGCGCGGTATTGGTCCTGCTTACGAAGATAAGATCGGACGCCGGGCTATTCGGGTTTCTGATTTGGCTAATCTTGGTTCGCTGGAAGCTAAAATCGACCGTTTGCTTGCCCATCACAATGCCTTGCGTAAAGGCCTTGGGGTGGAGGCTTATGATGGTGAAAAGCTTTACAATCAGCTTGTTGAGTTGGCCCCGAAAATTTTGCCTTATATGGATTGTGTATGGGATTTGCTTGATAAAGCCAAGCGTTCGGGCAAGCGAATTTTGTTTGAAGGCGCGCAAGGCACAATGCTTGATATCGACCATGGCACATATCCTTATGTTACCTCTTCAAATACGGTTGCATCGCAAGCTGCAACTGGTACAGGCATGGGGCCGAATTCGCTTGATTATGTTTTGGCCATTGCCAAAGCTTATACAACGCGGGTGGGTGAAGGCCCGTTTCCGACTGAATTAAACGATGATATTGGCCAGCGCATTGGTGAGCGCGGACATGAGTTTGGCACGGTTACCGGTCGCCAACGCCGTTGTGGCTGGTTTGATGCGGTGATGGTTCGTCAAGCAATGAAAACATCGGGCGTGACGGGTGTGGCCTTGACCAAGCTTGATGTGCTTGATGGTTTGGAAGAGGTTAAAGTTTGTATTGGCTATGAACTTGATGGTAAAGCGATTGAGCGTTTTCCTGCCAGCATGGGTGCGCAGGCGCGCGTTAAGCCAGTGTATAAGAGCTTTGAAGGCTGGAGCGGTAAAACCGAGGGCGCACGTTCATGGGATGAACTGCCTGCACAAGCGGTTAAATATGTGCGCCAGATTGAGCAGTTGATTGAGACACCTGTTTCTATGTTGTCAACCAGCCCGGAACGTGACGATACAATTTTGATGAAAGATCCGTTTGAGGATTAATTTTTGATACTTCGTATACTGATGATTTGATTTAGACGATTTTAATCATTTTGCGCAATATTGCCCAAATATTTGCAATGGGGGTTGTAAGTGTTTGGGAGGACCTCGTTGTTGAAATACTATTTATATTTCCAAGAGTGGCAGAATAAAGCGCTGGTGGGGCATTATGGCGATGATCCTGTAAAATTGTTTTTCGCCAAAGCGCTGGCAAATGTTATGGTGGCGTGTAGCGCTGTTCTGATATTTTTTTCAATTGGAATTTTTTTCATTGCTGATGGAAAAATACCTTTCAGTTCAAAAATGTGGACTGCTGGTATAAATAGCACTCTCGTTGCTATATTTTCTGTGGCGTATTATCAGGTCCGAAACGGGAATTATTCTGCGGCCAGATTAATGTTTGTTGGTTCTAGCGTTTCTGGAATCGTATTTGCTATTTTTACCACGGGTGGTTTTCCGCAATCAGAAGTTTCGCAAACCATTATTGTTGTGCCGGTGCTGGTATATTTGTTTTATGGTATGCGGGCGGGTACGTTGATTGCTGCTTTGTCGCCTTTGGTTTTGGTGTTGCAGTGGTGGTTTGTTCACCTCACCAACGTCCAATTTCCTAATATTTCAACGCATAATGATCCGTTGTTGAAAATGCTTATTCCAACATTCATTGTTTATATGTTGTTGGTGGTTATTGTGGCTGGTTATGAGTATCGCCAGTCAATATTGCATCGTGAATTAAAGACTGAACGTGAAAAATTGACCCTACTTGCCGAGCGTGACGGGTTGACGGAGGTGGCTAACTCACGGGTATTATATGAGCGCCTTAAAGCGTATGAAGCCAGTGATAATGCAACAAATTCCAAGCTTGCTGTATTGTATTTGGATTTGGATGATTTTAAAGCGGTAAATGATGCTCACGGTCATGTGGTTGGTGATATTGTTTTAAAAACCGTGGCGCAGCGTTTATCAGACTGTGCGCGTGATTGCGGGTTTGTGGCGCGCGTTGGTGGTGATGAATTTGTTGTATTGCTGCACAATGATGTGAGCCGGAATACTGTTGGTGATGTGTTGGCAAAGCTTGATAAATTGTTTGCTATTCCAATTCATTGTGATGGTGTGATTTGTCGGATTAATGCCAGTGTCGGGGTTGCAATTTATCCTGATGAAGTTGCTTGTCCTTTGGATTTAATCGGGCAGGCAGATCAACAAATGTATGCGGTTAAACGTGTGCATACCGAACAGCGTTTAGTGGCAGAAAAACTGGCATCAGTAGTTGATAAACCGATTTCTTCACTGGCTTAAAGCATATCAATTTTTATGATTGAGGTTTCATGCTCTAAGGCCTGTCTTTTTCGCAAAAACCGGTAACACCCTTTTGGGAGACAGGCTTTAGCGCTTTATGTGTGTAGTATTCCCATAATACCCGTTTTGTTTTTGTTGTGTTAAAGTTTAAAAAAACGGAGGACTTTATGGCAAAACCAATTCATTCAATGATCCGCGTGCTGGATGGGGATAAATCTATTGCATTTTATAAAGATGCATTTTCGATGAGCATTAAAGATCGATATGATTTTGACGGGTTTTCATTGGTGTATTTGCGTGGCAGTGATTCAAGTTTTGAATTGGAATTGACGCTTAATAATGATCGTACAGAACCTTATGATCTGGGTGATGGATATGGCCATATTGCGTTTTGTGTCAAAGACCTTGACGGGTTACACGCAAAGCTTAAGGCGGGCGGTTATGAACCTCGTGATATTGTTGAGTTCAACCGTGATGGGGCTCTATTTGCGCGGTTCTTTTTTATTACTGACCCTGATGGTTATCAAATTGAGGTTTTGCAAGAAATGGGGCGCTTTGGTTGACAGGTTTTAGCGCTTTAATAAACTGTCGAAAAAATATTAAACAAAAACAGGGAGAAAAAAATATGTTGTTTCATCTGGATTTTAAAGTGGAGTATGCGGCTGATCAAAGTCAGAATGATTTGTTTAGCGTGTGGGCAGAAGAAGCTGATGCAGCGCTTGGAGCGAAAAAGGCTGGTGTGGTTGTCGACCTTTGGAAAGTGGTTGGTCAGCGCCGCGTGATGGCGATTGTTGATGTGGAAAGTATGGATATGCTCGATCAGATTTCGCTTGATTTGCCAATTATGAAAAAACTGGGTCAGCATGTAGATATTACCGTTACGGCGCTGCGCACATATGAAAGTTTTGCTGCCGATGTTAAAGAGCGGTTGGAATAAAACTCGAAAAAAGTAAAAAATAGGAGAGAGCGATGTGCAAATTATTTATTGGTGCAGACCCGCAACTTTGGCAAAGCAGCACGCGCTCTCTTCGTATTGACGGCATGGTTACCAGCGTTCGATTGGAAAACTTATTCTGGTCAGCGCTTGAGCAGATTGCTGTTCGAGATGATTTGAACATCCCGCAATTATTGACCGGACTTTATCATGAAAGCCTGGATGAAGGTCATGACCTGGGTAACTTCACCTCGTTTTTGCGGGTGAGTTGTTTGCGATATTTTGAGTTGGCGGCAAAGGGTATTTTGTCCCTTGATGACAGCTTATCAATCAGGCAATTGCCAGCAGAAGAAATTCTATCGCTTGAAAATAACGAACGTCAGCGATTGACGCTTAAAAATTCGGTCAGTAAATCAAGTTCTCGGCATTAAAACATCTTGCTCTTGCGTTATGAGCCTTGAGCGTCTCCCAAAACCGGTAACTACTTTTGAGAGACAGGTTTTAAACTTCCCGCGTTTTATTGAGCCCACAGGTCGATCTTATTACCTTCTTTTTTGAGGCGTGCTATTTTTGCGCCCAGGAAGCGCTGAAAATCTATTTGTTTGTAATGTTCGCCTGCCATATATTCAAAATATGTGATGAAGTGGAATGGGCGGAAATAGCCTGGAATTTTGCCAACGGTTAATTGTTTGCCATTTAACCCTGACAGGCCGTCAAGTGAGGGGCGAATGAAAATAATGGTTGGGGTGAATTGAACGCCCCAGCGCGCACCAAGTTTGCGTTCTTCCATAGCTTTGCCGTCAAAGTCGGTAACTTCTTTTGCACCGAATAAATCGATTTGCAGGACACCAAAATTGTCTTGAATGAATTTTGATATTTTTGGTTTTGATAAATTCTTTTCGTGCATTTCCCGGCAATAGGGGCAGCCTTCCTGTTCAAAGAAAATGGCTAATTTTTTGTTCTTTTTAGCAAGGGCTGCGTGGTCTTCTTTAAGGTCCATGAAGCTTTCTAAAAACCATGGCTGGGTGTGTAACCCGCTGGCATTCAGGGCCGCGCGTGCTGGGGTGGTAAGTGAAGATGTGAAGATTGCTGGGGATGATAATACGGCGGCGGTGTTAAAACAAAAGTCTCGGCGTTTCTGGTCTATTTTATTCGTCATCGCAATATCCTCCAATTTTTTATTTGCTTTGGTAGGATAACACAATTTTACGCGATTGTATTTTCAAGCTTTTGTGTAGCTGAAAATGAGGCTTATTTGCCGTTAATATCGCTTTGCAAAGAACGGATACGGTTGGCAAGGGAAACGACATTGGATTTGTTTTTCTCGTCGTTTTCGGGTGTTTGTGATTTGTCTTTTGAAGCAGACACCTGATTGTTAGACAGTTTGCCGTTGGTGGCTTTTTCGTTGTTGTCAGGGGTGTCTTTAATGTCTTTTTTGCCAGAAGTTTTCTTTGTTTTCTTAGTTGTTTTCTTTTTTCTAGCGTTTTTGCCCGTGTCCGTTTTACCAGTATTTTCTTTGCCGGTGTCTGCTTTTGTTTCCGTTGCGGCTTGATTGGTCCCTGGTGTTTTTAATCCTTCCCTCTTTTT
>JALWJW010000101.1 GCA_026996935.1 Hyphomicrobiales bacterium | reverse complement strand
CCACAAGATGGGTATGATTTAGAACCTCATTCATCGGTACGTGAGCGGTTGGCGTATGATGAATTACTGGCGAACCAATTGGCTTTGGGCCTGGTGCGGCGAAACATGAAATCTGCAAATGGGCGACAGATTGCCGGTGATGGCCATTTACGAAAACAGATTTTAGAAAAGCTGCCTTATGACTTAACCAACTCCCAGGACTTATCGATCAAGGAAATTTTACGTGATATGGCTAGCAGTGACCGTATGTTGAGGTTACTGCAAGGCGATGTGGGTGCGGGAAAAACCATTGTTGCGGTGATGGCTTTGCTGGCTGGGGTGGAAATTGGGGCGCAAGGGGCGCTGATGGTTCCAACTGAAATTCTTGCCCGTCAGCACTTTACAACTATTGGGGCTATGTGCGCGGATATTGGCGTAAAAGTTGAACTGCTGACCGGACGAGATAAAGGAAAATCGCGTGAAGAAAAATTATCTAGATTACTGAATGGCGATATTGATATCCTTGTTGGTACCCATGCCCTATTTCAAAATGATGTGCAGTTTAAAGATTTATCCTTAGTAGTGATTGATGAGCAGCATCGTTTTGGTGTTCATCAGCGTTTAGCATTGCAATCAAAAGCAGAAATTGCTCCTGATGTTTTGGTTATGACGGCAACGCCCATTCCGCGCACCCTCACCCTCACTCTTTATGGAGATATGGAGGTTTCGCGATTAACAGAAAAACCGGCAGGTAGGCAACCGATCGATACTCGAGTGATTCCAATGGAACGCTTGAGCGATGTTGCCAGTGGTCTTTGTCGCGCTCTTGAAAAGCAAGCCCAAATTTATTGGGTTTGCCCTTTGGTGGAAGATAGCGACATCTCCGACCTTACCGCGGCGCAAGATCGTTTTGTTTATCTCGATAAAATGTATTCAGGCAATGTCGGTCTCATTCATGGGCGGATGAAGCCACAGGAAAAAGATGTTGTGATGGGGCAATTTCAACGTGGTGAGATTTCTATTCTCGTTGCAACAACTGTTATTGAAGTTGGTGTGGATGTACCACAAGCAACTATAATGGTGATTGAAAATGCTGAGCAATTTGGGCTTGCTCAATTGCATCAGTTGCGTGGTCGTGTTGGTCGTGGGGATCAGGCTTCAAGCTGTGTGTTGTTATATCAGGGAAACCCGGGCGAAACTGCCGCATCACGTTTAAGTATTATGCGTGATACTGAAGATGGTTTCTTAATTGCGGAAGAAGATTTGCGGTTGCGTGGATCAGGAGAACTTTTGGGGGTTCGTCAATCTGGTGTCGCCGCGTTCCGGTTAGCCAACCCCATTGAGCATCGTGAATTGTTATTTGCTGCACGTGATGATGTTGAATTGATTTTAGCAAATGACCCACACCTGAAAAGTGACCGCGGCACTGCTTTAAAAACATTGCTTTATCTGTTTGACCGTGATTCAGCTATCCGTTTGTTACGGTCGGGTTAAATCTATTTCGCCTTGGTGTTCAACAGCTCTTTGATTTGCTTTTCGTCCACCTGGGTGGTTTTACCATTTTCCGGGTCCGGGGCATCTGCGGGTGTAACCAACCCTGCCGAGATAACCAGTTTAGCGCCCTCTTCTACTGTAATATCCAAGATTGTGACTTCTTCTTTTTTCAGGAAAAACAAAAAGCCGGACGTCGGGTTGGGTGTGGTCGGCATGAAAGCTGAATAAAGTTTTGTGCCAGGTTCTCGGCCTAATTCGCCACTATCAAGCTCTCTGGCAATAAAGACAACAACATGCACACCTTTGCGTGGATATTCGATCATGCCTACTTGTTTAAAATTGGAACCGCTTTGTGAAACGGCGGTTTGAAAAATTTGCTTGATACCGCGATAAAGGCTGCGCACAACGGGCATACGATCAAGAAAGCCTTCCCAATAGCCCAAAACAGTTTTGCCAACCAGATTTGCAGCAAGAGCGCCTGTAACAGTGATTAAAAACAGTGTTACGACAAGCCCAACACCAGGGACAGAGAACGACAGATAAGTATCTGGATTATAAACAGCAGGTAAAAATGGTTTAATCCAACGGTCAAATAAAGAAACAAACCACCATGTCAGCCACATGGTTATACCTAGTGGCGCAACCACCACCAGTCCTGCTAAAAAATATGTGCGTAGTTTTCGCAACATAGCAAATTGCCCCGTTTTTAACTGTATATTGATTGGGATATAGGCTCAATTGACATTATTTGCCAGTTATAGATCAAAATTTGGGCAAAAAAAATGCCAGTGAAGAAATTCGCTGGCATATTTTTTTCATTGTCAGGTAGGCTTAAGCTTTTGAGATAAAGCAACCTGTGCCTTTGCGTTTGAGTTGTCCGCACAATCTTGCGGCATCTTTTTTGCTGTTAAGTTTGTGTACACGTAATCGATAGAATATTCCTCGTGTTCCCAAATCAGCTTTGGCAACAAACGGCGTTTTGTCTTTTAATAACCGAGAATATTTTGATTGCAGGTTTTTCCAGACATCCCATGCTGCATCGCTGTTGCGCTGTGAGGATATTTGTACTGTCCAACCTTGCAAACGGCCTTCGGTGCGGGTGGTGTTTGCTTTGACCAGGGTTGGTTTGGGTTGTTGAGCCTGTGCTTTAACTAAAGTAACAGGCTTTTTATTGATTGCTGCAACTGAAACTGGTGCAGGCAATTTGATGGCAGGCACTTTGATGGCAGGCACTTTGGCTGTTTTAGGCAGCGCAGGCACTTGCGGAAGTGGTGGCATTTTGGTAACGGGTTCTGCCTTGTGCATTTTCGTTGGAACGCTTACTGGCTTTGGTAAGCTGTTTTTCTGGATGATTAAATCAGATTCACCTTGACGCAGTGAGCCAGTAACCAGTGTTTGTGGAATTGTTACTGTATCAAGTGAGGCAACCTGAACCCGCTTCCTTTTCGCGGGTGTAGTGGGCAGTGGCACGGCTTTACCGATTGTTGCCAGTTTAAGGCGTGCGGCTTTAAAGCCCGGTTTGATCGTAACAGCTTTTAGAAGCAACATTTTTGCGCGAGTAATCTGATGCAGTGATTCATATGCCAGCGCCTCAGCCAAATATGTCAAATGAGGGCTTGGGTGTTTATTAATGCGCGCTTTTTTATAGTCAGCTAATGCAAAAAGATATTGGCCGTGTTCGCGTAAAACATTGCCGCGGCTATAATAAGCTTGGGCAAATTTTGGATCTAAAAATAATGCATTGGTAAAATCTTCAATAGCCTGGGCAGAGCGGCTAAATTTCTGGTTGGCAAGTCCACGGTTATATAAAGCAACAGCGCGCATTTTCGGGCTTAAGGCATCAAGACTTAAGGCTGAGGTATAGTCTTTGATGGCATTATTGTAATTGGATGTTTTTTGAAATGCCAAAGCACGATTTAAAAGCGCTCGCGCCAATTTTTCTGTTGGCAGTTTGCGACTTTCAATCGCTCTAGTGTACTGACGAATCGACGTTGCATATCGTCCATCTATCAGGGCTGCATAGCCATAGCTGGCAGCTTTTATTGAGGTTGAATTTACGGCGTTTTTATTGGCGGCCGCGGCGGACACTGGCACAGCTGCACTTGCAGCAAGCAACACAGAACAAACAGACACACTCATTACTAACTTTTTCATGGTGTTGATAATAATCTGTTAGGGTTAAAAAACTCCTAAACAAAAAAGGCCCGGAAATTCCGAGCCTTAAAAACAGTTCATTGTACGGATTTTATTTTTTGCGCCATGTTTCTGCATCGCACATAGAGCCGCCAATCATGCATCCGTTGACGCTCATTGAACGGCCACGAAGTTTGACGGTACCATTGAATGTAAAAAGCGTACCCATTTTCGGGTGTTTCATATCACCCTTCCACACATTACGGCCCTGTGCTTTAAGGCCACGGAACATTGTGAACCCCGCATTTTTTCCGCTGGTGACTTTTGCACACATCTTGCCGCCGCATTTCCACACTTTAGCCGTTGTCCCGTTTGGACGTTTCCACGTGCCATATGGACTTGCTGCTGATGCAGAGCTTGCGAGAAGCCCAAAACCGAGAACCAAGGCTGTTGATGCTGTAAGAATTGTTTTCTTCATTATTTTCTCCCGAATACGCAATTGTTTTTTTATCGCCGCCAGTTTTCTGGTCTTGTTTCATTAACATTCACATATTTAGATACTTAAATCAAGATAACCAGATCAGCATCATTCAACCGTGACAGACTTTGCCAGATTTCGGGGTTGATCAACATCTGTGCCGATGAAAACTGCTGCATGGTAAGAGAGTAACTGCATTGGCACGGCATAAAGAAACGGGCTGATAAAGCTTTCGGTATGAGGGACAACAATTGTTTCAATAGCAGTTTTGCCATTTGAGTTAACACCAACTTCATCGGTAATCAAAACAACCTGTGCGCCACGTGCTGCAACTTCCTCCATGTTTGAGACGGTTTTTTCAAACAATTCATCGCGTGGGGCAATGATAACAACAGGGACTTCTTCATCGATTAAGGCTATCGGGCCGTGTTTTAATTCACCTGCGGCATAACCTTCTGCGTGGATATAAGAAATCTCTTTTAATTTGAGCGCTCCTTCTAATGCGATGGGATAGTTCACGCCTCTGCCTAAATATAAAACATCGCGGGCAGATGAAAGCTGTTGTGCAACACTGGCGATTAGGTCTTCTTCTTCAAATATTGTATTTATATGGCGAGGAATTTCGCCCAAAGCTTTTACAAGGTGTTTTTCCTGGTCTTTAGATATTTTTCCGCGTTGTTTGCCAGCATAGATAGCTAATGCGGCAAGAACGGCGAGCTGGCACGTAAATGCTTTTGTCGATGCAACACCGATTTCAGGTCCAGCATAGGTTCTAAAGACAACATCACTCTCACGTGAAATGGTTGAATCAGGTACATTAACAATGCAGCCAATGCTTTGGCCTTCCTGCTTACAATATCGAAGGGCTGCCAACGTGTCGGCCGTCTCACCAGACTGGGATACCACAAGAGCAAGGCCATTTTCAGGTAGTGGCGCTTCGCGGTATCTAAATTCTGATGCGATATCGACTTCAACCGGCAATCTTGCATAGCGTTCAAACCAGTATTTAGCTACCAGCCCTGCATAAAATGCCGTCCCGCACGCGGTGATGGTTAGGCGGTCCAGTTTGCTGAAGTCAAAGGCCATTTCATCTGGAATACGAATGGTTTGTGTTGAAAAGTCAATGTATTGTGACAAGGTTTGGCCAATAACATCTGGTTGTTCGGCCATTTCCTTTGCCATGAAATGACGGTAGTTGCCTTTTTCAGCCATTACGGGCGAGGTTTGGGTGTGCGTTACAGGGCGTTTGACGGGGTTATTGTCTTGATCGAAAACAGAAACATCTTGTTTGGTTAGAACTGCCCAATCGCCGTCTTCAAGATATGTGACATGATTGGTAAACGGAGCTAATGCAACGGCATCTGAGCCAATATAGCTTTCACCGTCTCCGTGTCCCACTGCCAGAGGGCTACCGCGACGGGCAGCGATCATTAAGTCTTCGTGGCCATTAAATATAATAGCCAAAGCAAATGCCCCTTCAAGCTTTGGTAGGACGTTTGCGACTGCCTGTTGTGGGGTATTGCCTTTTTCGAGTTGGTTGTTGAGCATATGGGCAACAACTTCGGTATCGGTTTGGGTGTCAAATTTAACACCATCCGCTTCAAATGGGGCCTTAAGGGCTAAGAAGTTTTCAATAATACCATTGTGAACAATCGTAACCTGTCCTGCTGTATGTGGGTGGGCATTTACTTCAGTTGGCGCACCGTGTGTTGCCCAGCGTGTATGGCCGATACCTGTGTTTCCCAAAAGCTCTTTATCGTGGAGCTTCTTTTCAAGGCCGATTAATTTACCTTCAGCGCGCATTCGCGAGACTTTGCCATCGTTAATGATTGCAATTCCCGCTGAATCATAACCGCGATACTCAAGACGACGCAATGA
>JALWJW010000100.1 GCA_026996935.1 Hyphomicrobiales bacterium | reverse complement strand
TGGCGAAATCGCATTCACGCGAACGCCAAGCGGTCCAAAATCATGGGCCATTTCTTTGGTCAATGAGGCAAGGGCTGCTTTTGAGGTTGAGTAGGCGGCCCCGGCAAACGGGTGAACAGAAGTACCGGCAATAGAGGTGACATTAACAACCGAGCCTTTTGCCGCTGTTAATTCTTCAACCAAACCACGGGCCAATAAGATCGGCCCAAAAAAGTTGACTTGGAACACTTTCATCCAGTCGGCCTGATCAGTATCAAAAGTGTTCATCCGCGCACCGCCCTCAAGTTTAGGCGAAATGGCGGCGTTGTTGACCAAAGCATTAAGCCGTGATCCTTGTGCTTTCAGGCGCTCGCGAATAACCGCCACCCCTTCAAGCGTGCTTTCAGGATCAGCCAGATCAAGCTGAATGTGATCATCTTCGCCCATATCCCACGGGCAATCCTCAGGAAAAGGCTGCCGCGAACAAGAAATCACCCGCCACCCAGCCGATGAAAACCTCTTAACCGTCGCATGCCCAATCCCGCGCGAGGCACCAGTGAGCACAATTGTTTTACGTTCTTCATTAGGTATATTTGTCATGGGGCAAGTATATATGAGTTTGCGGGGAGGGGGAATTGATTTGTTAGTGGGGGTGTTTTTTTAAGGCAATAACTTGACATTTCTTGATATAAGAAGATGATACAATCCATGAAACCGCAACGAGAAAAATTTGCCACGCAAGTTGATAGTGCTTTGCTATCTGATCTACGTGCGTTGGCAAACCAAGAGGGCCGCCAAATTCAAGCTTTGGTTGAAGAGGCTTTGAGCACGCTTATTGATGACCGTAAAGCAGCCAACGCTCGTTCTCATGTGATGGGTGCGTATCAAAAAAGTCATGCCCGTTATAGTGGCCTATACAAAAAATTAGCTAAATGAAAATTGATTATTTGTTGATGGCCGATGTGTTGGCCATTCACGCAGATCAAATCGAAACCTATGGCGGCAGCGAAGGTTTGCGTGATGCTGGGCAATTAGAATCTGCATTGTTTCGCCCACAATCTGGTTATTACTCAGATATAATCGCACAAGCTGCCGCGCTGTGGGAAAGCCTGTCGCAAAACCATCCTTTTGTTGACGGTAATAAACGCATAGCCTTTGCATCAATGTACACCTTTCTTGCAATCAACAATGTTGAGTTACAAGCTCATGAAGAAGATGTGTGGCAGTTTTTGAGCCCGCTCTATCAGTCCAGTTCGCTGTCCTTTGAGGAGTTAGAACAATGGTTGCGAAAAAATACGCTGAATCATAGCTAACTTGCATTCTTCTGGCATGGGGGTGATGGAAAAGGTGTAATGCATTACACCCTACGATACGATTTCCTTGCTTTCATCGATTGTGCTTTGAAATAAATTCTTCGACTGTCCCATAAGAATCTTTTACTCGTTTTTGAACTTGCCTCATCATGTCACTGCCAGTTTCAGGCCAATGATGGTGCAGAAACATTTCAGACAGTCCTCCATAATTCTCTTTTGCAATTTTATGGATTGCTTTTGCATCCCACCCTGGCCCTTTTGCATTTTCTCCACCATCAAGGGACCGCCATATTTTTGCGATTCCTGTAAGTTCTTCTTTTCTCGACTTTGGAATGCGAACACAAACTTTTATAATATCCATCGTTATTAACCTCCAGCCTAAAATGTACTACATTCTAGATAAGTCATGTTGTTATTAATGTCAATGGGGGATGTGTTACATTCCAGTGTGCGTTACACCCTACGATACGATTTCCTTGCTCGTAGGGCGCAATGCATTGCGCCATAGTCTTATGATAAGGTCACTGCGATCGCGCCCTTTAAACCACACTCTCCCGCTCAAAGTCCGTCAAATCAACCTCAGCTTCCTCCAACTTTTCACCCAACGCATTTGCGCCATGCTTTTCGGCGTATTCTTTTTCGGCATCGGTGATGGGGATGGCTTGGAGCCAGAGGACGGTTTTGGTTTTAAACTGCAGGGGATAAAGGGTGTCGTTCCACATTGACGGCACGGTGAAGAGGAAGTGTTTAAGGGCGCTGTCCTTATTATAAACACCAAGGGCATTGGCAAAAATGGTGCCGGGCTTGCACAGCATATTGTGGGTCAAAACCGCATTGGCAACATTGGCCAGTGCCCCGTCAAGATAATCAATATCTTCTGGTCCGCAGGCAACAATTTCCGCCCCTAAAGGAATATCGCTTTTGTCTTTGCCCAAAGCCTTGTCTGACAGACCAATGGTGGCATGGGAAACCAAATTGGGTAGGTCTGCATCTTTGCCCGATAAAACATAAACCACCAATTGCTGGTTCTCATCCAAATGCTCAGCAATGGTCCAATCATCACCAAACACCTTCCCAACAAACTGCGCCAAATTCTGATTTTCAGGAGTAATTTTTTTCACGGTAAAGTTCTTCTCTAATTCAATTATCTATCAATCTAACTGGCAGTCTCTGAAACGGCCGTGCCCACGGCCCGGCGCCACTGCGCCGCCCCAGCGGAGGCCGAGTGCAAAGCACTCGATCAGCCGCGAGCGGAATTTAAGGATACAATCTCGCCTTACTCCACTCCTGCCCGATTCTCTCACGCGAAAACACAATACGATCGTGCAAACGAAACGGCCGATCATGCCAAAATTCAATATATAAAGGTTTGATACGAAAGCCAGACCAATAGGGCGGGCGAGGGACCTCACCAATGGCATATTTCGCCGCGTATTTCGCAATACGTTTTTCAAGGGCAAAACGGCTTTCAAGCGGGCGTGACTGTTCCGAAGCCCAGGCCCCAATGCGGCTGTCGCGCGCCCGTGAGGCAAAATAGGCATCGGCCTCTTCATCGCTAACCGTATCAACAAGGCCGCGAATACGGATTTGTCGGCGCAAGGATTTCCAATGAAAATTAAGCGCTGCTTTTTTAGAGCTGAGTAATTCGCGCCCCTTGGCACTTTCAAAATTGGTGTAAAAAACAAAACCATCTTCATCAAAGTCTTTCAACAGCACCATACGCACATCGGGCATACCACTTTCATCAACGCTGGCAACGCTCATGGCGTTAGGGTCATTGATCTCAGTTTCCTCTGCATCTTTGAGCCAGTCTGCAAACAGCTCAAACGGTTTAGTCGATTTGGTAAACCCCTTGGCCGCGGTAATCGTTTGTAATGTGCTTTGTGAAGATGACATGGCGAAATATCCAGTATTCAGGTCGAGCCAATTTATAGGTTGAGACTTTATGATCTTGACAAAAGTCTTAAACCCGCCACAAAGCTCTGTAAACCAGCCAATTTATTATTGTTATAGATTGTAACAATTTGTGACAAACCAACTAGGTACAACGTAGCGGTAATTAGTGTAAATTACCGATAGAAAATTTGATAAAGAATCACTCCATTAAAAATAAGAATAGGCAAATCGAATGAGCGAAACCAATATTGTGGGAAACTTGATGGCGGGCAAACGTGGTCTGATTATGGGCGTGGCCAACCAGCGCTCAATCGCCTGGGGCATTGCCAAATCCTGTGCTGCACAGGGCGCTGAACTTGCGTTTACCTATCAGGGCGATGCGTTGAAAAAACGCGTTGAGCCTCTTGCTGCTTCTGTTGGTTCACAAATCGTTCTGCCTTGTGATGTTACCGATGATGCCTCGATTGATGCAACTTTTGCCGAACTGGAAGCAAAATGGGGTAAGCTTGATTTTGTCGTCCACGGTATTGCCTTTTCAGACAAGAACGAATTAACGGGTCGCTATGTTGATACTTCGGCTGAAAACTTTAAAAACACCATGTTCATTTCCTGCTACAGCTTTACCGCTGTTGCTCAACGGGCTGAAAAACTAATGACCGATGGCGGTTCATTGATTACGCTGACATATTACGGCGCTGAAAAATGGATGCCTCATTATAATGTTATGGGTGTAGCAAAAGCAGCTCTTGAAGCTTCAGTTCGTTATTTGGCCGCTGACCTTGGAGAAAAAGCTATCCGTGTAAATGCTATTTCAGCCGGTCCAATAAAAACACTGGCGGCGGCCGGCATTGGCGACTTCCGTTACATTTTAAAATGGAATGAGTATAACTCCCCCATGCAACGTAATGTGACTATTGATGAAGTGGGTGATACAGGTCTTTATTTAGCCTCTGACCTTGGTCGTGGCACGACGGGTGAAATATTACACGTTGATGCTGGCTATCATATTGTCGGCATGAAAAACCCAAAAGCCCCAGATATTACCACACCGACTAAGAGTGGCTGATTAAAAGTGACAGATTTTTCAAACGCGCCGCCGCTTTACTTTATTCGCCACGGCCAAACCGATTGGAATGCCTTGCGCAAAGTGCAGGGCCAAACCGATATTCCGCTGAACGAAACAGGCCATGGGCAGGCGGCCAATGTGGCGCGCGCCTTGAAAGCGGTTGAGCCAGATGTTTCCAAATTCAAAATTTATGCATCGCCCTTAACACGGGTGCGCCAAACGCTGTCATATGTCCTAAATGAATATGGTATTAAAGACAGCATGGTGACGTTTGATGACCGCTTGCGCGAAGTCTCGTTCGGGGATCGTGAAGGTTCAACCTGGACCGAGCTGAATGCAGACGGTATCGAGCCGCGTAAAGACCCTGACGCATATTTTCATTGGCGCCCGGCAAATGGGGAAAGTTATGCCGATGCCGCCGAGCGGGTAAAAAGCTGGTTGAGTGAGGTCGATCAACCATCGATCATTGTCGCCCACGGTGGCATTAGCCGTATTTTACGCGGTATTTTAGCCGGACAAAGCGGGGCTGAATTTATTGGCCTCAAAGTACCGCAAACCAAATTTTTCAAAGTGGAGAACGGCGAAGTTGAATGGTTTAAGGCCGAACCTGTTTCCTGACCCATCTCCTTAATTGACCGCTTTAAAGAAGCCGCGTATTAAAGGGCATCTTAAAAAATCAACATATAGAGCACCCATGTCCCTAAACAGCTTTGGCCATCTTTTCCGTTTCACCACTTATGGCGAGAGCCACGGCATTGCCATTGGCTGCGTCATCGATGGCTGCCCTCCCGGTATTCAATTGACCGAAAGTGACATTCAAGGGTTTTTGGAAAAGCGAAAACCTGGCCAATCTAAATACACCACACAGCGCCGCGAAGCCGATGAAGTGAAAATCTTATCTGGCGTGTTTGAAGACGAACGCACCAACGGCCAGGTCACCACGGGCACACCGATTTGTCTGCAAATTCAAAACACCGATCAACGCTCAAAAGACTATAGCGACATCCGCGATAAATTCCGCCCCGGCCATGCCGACTTTACCTATAATGCCAAATACGGCGTGCGCGATTATCGCGGCGGCGGTCGCTCATCAGCCCGTGAAACCGCATCACGCGTGGCGGCGGGGGCGGTGGCCCGCAAGGTGCTTGATGGCGTCACCATTCGCGGCGCATTGGTGCAGGTGGGACCGCACAAAGTCAACCGTGATAATTGGGATTGGGACGAGATCAACAACAACCCCTTCTTTTGCCCCGATGCAGACATGGCGGCACAATGGGCCGATTATCTTGATGGTATCCGCAAATCTGGTTCCTCCATTGGCGCGGTGGTTGAAGTGGTCGCATCGGGCGTGCCAGCAGGGTGGGGCGCACCTGTTTATGGCAAACTCGATCAGGATTTATCCTCAGCCATGATGAGCATTAACGCGGCAAAAGGCGTTGAAATTGGCGCAGGGTTCGATAGCGCCTGTTTGACAGGTGAAGAAAATGCCGATGAAATCCGCATGGTCGATGGCAAGCCACAGTTTCAATCAAACCATGCAGGCGGCATATTAGGTGGCATTTCCAGCGGGCAAGACATTGTGGTGCGCTTTGCCGTGAAGCCAACCTCCTCAATCCTCACCCCGCGCAAATCAATAACCGCTTCGGGTGAAGATACCGACATCATCACCAAAGGCCGCCACGACCCATGCGTGGGGATTCGTGCCGTGCCAGTGGGTGAAGCCATGATGGCGCTGGTATTA
>JALWJW010000099.1 GCA_026996935.1 Hyphomicrobiales bacterium | reverse complement strand
GGTCAAAAACCACCGCAAATCGTTGCCTATTCTGTTTCCAGCAATTTGGCCATCACCGTTCGCAAATTGCCTCAACTTGGCGCTATTCTTGATTCTGTCGTTTCGGCTGGCTCAAACAATATTGGCAATATCCGATTTTCAATTCAAAACCCGAAACCGCTGCGCAATAAAGCCCGCCGCGCCGCCATGCAGGATGCCATTGCCAAAGCAAAACTTTATGCCAGTGAGGCAGGCTTTAGCCTTGGTGCCATAAAATCCGTCAGCGAATATGGCAGTGCGCGCCCACCAGTTCCGATTTTTCGCCAAGCCGCCCCAACAGCCTCATACAAACGCGCTTCAGTGCCAATTGCCCAGGGCCAGCAATCTGTCCGAATGCAGGTTAATGTGGTTTGGGAAATCAAATAAGGTCTCATATATATAAATTCCAGGTCGTAAAACAGTCTTGAAAAACTGGCCTATTGTGTCGCAGTTTTCATTTGACCTGTGTCAAATTAGACAAATTGAATATATGTTATGCAACCGCCATCAGACAGGACATATGCACAAACCAAGAGTGCAAAATTTTCGAAAGTCGACCCATGAACATTCAATCAAACAATAACGCTGCGTCAGGCAATGCCGATAACACAACCAGCACCAAACCAAACCCGTTTGCAGATAATATGCAAAAAGTGACATCGATCCATCACTGGAACGATCACTTATTTTCATTTCGCTTAACGCGTCCGCAATCAATGCGGTTTCGCTCGGGTGAGTTTGCCATGATTGGATTGATGGGTGACAATGGCAAGCCAATTCTGCGCGCCTATTCGATTGCCTCACCATTTTGGGATGAAGAACTGGAATTTTTTTCAATCAAAGTTCAAAATGGCCCATTAACCTCACGCCTGCAACACATCAAAGTGGGTGACGAAGTTATTCTAAAGCCTAAAGCAACCGGCACCCTGGTCAATGATGCGCTCATTCCTGGCAAACGACTTTATCTTTTAGCCACAGGCACAGGCATTGCCCCCTTTGCCTCTTTGATACGCGACCCTGAAACATATGAAAAATTTGAAGAAGTAATCGTCACTCATACGTGCCGTCACATTTCTGACTTGAGCTATGGTAAAGATGTGGTTGAGCGAACAATGAATGACCCGTTGATCGGTGAAGAAGCCGTTCAAAAGCTAAAATATTACCCAACCACAACCCAAGAACCATCAGAACACGAAGGACGCATCACCAACCTGATCAATAGCGGCAAATTGTTCAAGGATCTTAATTTACCTGCTCTTTCTCCTGAAACTGATCGCATCATGATTTGTGGTTCTATGCCATTTAATATTGATGTCAAAAAGATTTGTCTGGAAAATGGTTTTGAAGAAGGCTCCAACAGCCGGCCGGCCAGCTTTGTCCTTGAAAAAGCATTTGTTGGCGAATAATCAATAGCTTAAGCTGTTTTAAAGAACACCTGAAACAACAATTCAGTCACCTGAAAGCTGAAAATTTTCAGGTGACCAAAATGACACCTTTTATTTAGCTGGTTTTGTGCTAAACAACGCCAAATTTTCTTATTATTTGGCATTACTCTTATGAACTTACGTAATATCGCCATCATCGCACACGTCGATCATGGTAAAACAACTCTTATTGACTGTCTTCTGCAACAATCAGGCACGTTTCGCGAAAACGAACAAATGGCCGAACGGGCTATGGATTCTAACGATTTAGAACGTGAACGCGGCATCACCATTTTGGCCAAAGTGACCTCAATGGAATGGCAAGGCAACACAATCAACATTGTGGATACCCCGGGCCACGCTGACTTCGGCGGTGAAGTAGAACGCATTTTGCACATGGTTGACGGTGCCATTTTGTTGGTTGATGCTGCTGAAGGCCCCATGCCTCAAACAAAATTCGTATTGTCTAAAGCGCTTGAAATTGGCCTGAAACCAATTGTTGCCATTAACAAAATTGACAAAAACGATGAACGTCACGAAGAAGTGGTCAATGAAGTCTTTGATCTGTTTGCCGCCCTTGATGCCAATGATGAGCAACTCGACTTCCCGATCATTTACGGCTCAGCCAAAAACGGCTGGATGGCAAACGAGCCTGAAGGGCCGCAAGAAAACATGGATCCCTTGTTTGAACTGGTCATTAAGCACACCCCAGAACCCCAAGTTGAAGAAGGCTCTTTTCGTCTGCTGGCCACCACGATCGAAGCCAACCCGTTCCTTGGTCGCCTGCTTACCGGGCGCATTGCTTCTGGCACCATCACCGCTAATCAACAAATTAAAGGCATCAGCGTTGATGGCAAAGAAATCGAACGCGGTCGTGTTTCTAAAATCTTGAAATTTAAAGGTTTGGAACGTGTGCCGGTTGAAACAGCCCAGGCAGGCGATATTGTTTCAATCGCGGGTTTATCAAAAACCACTGTGGCCGACACCATTTGCGCCATGGATGTAACAGAGGCTATTGAAGCACGTCCAATTGATCCACCAACCCTTTCAATGAACTTTCGCATCAATGACGGGCCTTATGCCGGTCAGGAAGGCGACAAAGTTCAAAGCCGCGTCATCCGCGAACGCTTAACCAAAGAAGCTGAAGGCAATGTTGCACTGCAAATTCGCGACATCCCCGGCCAAGCCGATACTTTTGAAGTTTCTGGCCGTGGTGAATTGCAATTAGCCATTCTCATTGAAACCATGCGCCGCGAAGGGTTTGAACTCACCGTGGCGCGCCCTCGCGTTGTAATGCAAATTGATGAAGAAACAGGTGAGAAACTGGAACCTGTTGAAGAAGTCACCATTGACGTGGATGAAGAATTCTCAGGAGCTGTGGTTGAAAAACTCAGCGCCCGCAAAGCCAAATTGATCGACATGCGTCCATCAGGTGTAGGTCGCCAACGCTTAATGTTTGAAGCCCCTACGCGCGGCCTTATCGGGTATAACTCTGAACTGATGTCAGACACACGTGGCACCGCGATCATGAACCGCGTCTTTGATGCCTATAAACCCTATGCCGGCCCCATCGACATGCGCCACACAGGCGTATTGATTTCAAACGGCCTTGGCAAAGCAGTTGCATTTGCCTTGTGGAATTTAGAAGACCGTGGACCAATGTTTATTTCTCCGGGTGAAAAAGTGTATCCAGGCATGATTATCGGTGAACATTCACGTGGTCAGGATTTGGAAGTAAATGTCCTTAAAGGCAAACAGCTCACCAATATGCGCGCATCTGGTAAAGATGATGCGGTACAATTAACCACACCAATCCCCATCACGTTAGAAAAAGCATTGGCCTATATTTCAGATGAGGAAGTCGTGGAGATCACCCCTGAATCCATTCGCCTGCGCAAAGCCATTTTAGACACCCATGAACGAAAACGCGCCTCACGGGCCAAAAAAGCCGAAGCCGAAGCAGAACTTTAAGACTTAACCACACTCTTTATACGATGGCGCAATTGACCTGACCACCAAGTTCAATTATGTCATCGTTTAATTATTGTCAGACAAACAGAACGGAAAACCAATGCGTATTGATGCAATCCCTCTTGGTAAAAACCCGCCTAAAGAAGTTAATGTTATTGTCGAAGTCCCTGTAGGCGGCGAACCGATTAAGTATGAGATGGACAAAGAAGCAGGCACATTGGTTGTTGACCGTTTTTTACACACTTCCATGCGCTATCCGGGCAATTACGGTTTCATCCCTCACACACTGTCAGATGATGGCGACCCAACCGATGTGTTAATCGTTTCACAACGTCATATTGTGCCCGGTGCCATTATGGCCGTGCGCCCTGTTGGTGTATTAAAAATGACTGATGAAGCAGGTGGTGATGAAAAAATAGTTGCTGTACCAGCCCAAAACATTACCAAACGCTATAATGATGTTCACAATTATACAGATTTACCCGAAATTCTTGTTCAACAGATTGAACATTTCTTTACCCATTACAAAGACCTTGAAGCAGGCAAATGGGCTAAAACAGATGGTTGGGGCAATGCAGCCGAAGCAGAAGCCCTAATTGAAGAAGCCATTGAGCGGGCTAGAAACACTTAAACTTTAGCTTCACAAAATATTATTTTTTTTGACGCTCCGTTCTGCTAAGGTAAACTTATAGCAGAACGGGGCGTTTTGTTTTTTTAAGTAGAAGAATGTTTTTATGAGCTTTGAGCCAAACCGCGCAAATTTACTAGCGCTTACAACAGCAAATCCACCCCATATTTTTAAACAAGAAGATGTTTTAAAGTCTGCTGAGCGCATTTTTGCTGATCGGTCATTGGCCTTATCAAAGCTCAGTTCAATCTTTAAAAATACTGGCATTGAAAAACGCCACTCCGCACGCCCAATTGAGTGGTTCGATGAAGAACGCGGCTGGGCAGACCGTAACGCCGCCTATATTGAAACCGCTGAAGCATTATTTATTGAAGTGGCAACCAGCGCTTTAAAACAGGCCAATTTAGACCCATCGCAAATTGACACCATCGTCACCATTTCATCAACAGGTATCGCCACACCAACAATCGAAGCGCGTGCCATGGCAAAAATGGGCTTCAAAGAAAACACCCAGCGCGTACCAGTGTTCGGCCTTGGTTGTGCGGGCGGTGTAACGGGCTTGTCAATCGCCTCTCGCCTTGCGGCCAGCAAACCAGACAGCAACCTTTTGATCGTGGTGATTGAGCTTTGCACCTTGTCTTTCATGGCCAATGAGCGAACAAAGTCCAACATAATTGCAACCGCCTTATTTGGCGATGGTGCTGCCGCAGCGATTATCTCAGGTAATTCAAAAAATACCCTTGGCATGTTTGAGGCGACGGGCCAACACACATGGGCCAATACCCTGGACATTATGGGTTGGCGCGTGGAAGACAACGGCATGGGAGCGGTTTTTGATCGCTCAATCCCTGATCTTGTACGTGAGCGCTTGGGCGATGCTTTGGATGGATTTTTAAATGATAATAACCTGTCACGCAGCGATCTTGATAAATTCAACTTTCACCCCGGCGGTACAAAAGTTTTACAAGCCCTGGAAGAAACTTTTGGACTAGGTGAAAATTACCTCCAGGCGGAGCGAAAAGTGCTCGCCGCCAACGGTAATATGTCCGCCCCAACCGTGATGTTTGTGCTCAAAGAAAATATCGCTCAAGGCCTTGACGGGCGAACTCTGATCTCAGCCCTTGGCCCGGGGTTTTCAGCCAGCTTCATCACGCTGATTTCTTGAAACAGGAGCGCCAGATATGTGGGTATATGTCATTCTAGGGTTTGTTATCATCCAGCGCTTAGCTGAACTGGTCTATGCCAAAGCCAATACAGAGCGATTGCTGAAAATGGGTGGACAGGAGCATGAAGCTGCGCATTATTATTTAATCGTTGCCGTCCACGTTACTTGGATCGCGGCCCTGTTATGGTATGCCCCCAACCAGCCAATCAATATGATCTTTCTGTCGCTTTATGGTATTTTACAGATTTTCCGCATTTGGGTTTTTGCAAGTCTGGGCAGACGCTGGACAACCCGCATCATCATTGTTCCCAATGAAACACTGGTGGCACGTGGTCCTTACAAATATTTCAGACACCCAAACTATATGGTAGTCATAGGCGAGATCGCCTGCCTGCCACTCATATTTGGCCTGTGGGAAATCGCCTTGATTTTCTCAATCTTAAACCTGATCGCCCTTTACATCCGCATTAATGCCGAAGAGGCCGTCTTAAAACCCTTGCGTAAATGAAGCTTACAAGTCAGGTATATCCAACCCTTTAATCATGCAGGCAGCTTGTAAGGTATTGCGCAGCAAACAGGCAATAGTCATCGGTCCCACACCGCCAGGAACCGGAGTGATGGACCCTGCTGTTGCAAGCGCACCATCATAATCCACATCACCGACAAGACGGGTTTTGCCATTTTCCAGCTCAATGCGGTTAATTCCGACATCAATCACACATGCACCCTTTTTAATCCAGTCACCCTTAATCATTTTTGGCCGCCCCACCGCTGCAACCAGTATATCGGCGCGCCTGCATAC
>JALWJW010000098.1 GCA_026996935.1 Hyphomicrobiales bacterium | reverse complement strand
CAAAAAAGCCACCAATTCATTATATAAATTGGTGGTTTTTAAATCTGCTAACTTTTAGACAGGTTCAGCCGTATTAGGCTTTTCCCTACTTGGTGCTTATTGGGCTTTGCCAAGAGTATAAATCGGGTTTTCTTTATCAACCTCAAATTTACGCACCTCAGCATTTTTGTTTTCTAAACAACCGTTCAACTGAAACCCATCTGTATTGACCAAAGAAACAGTCTTGTCATCATCCAGTTTCAAAGTGAAACCACTGTCATCACAACCAATCCGGCAACTCATGACTTCAGCTTCAGCAAAGCATGAGCCAGAAGCCTCAAAGCTTTGTTTGCTATCTGAGAATTTCATTTTCAACAAAAACGGCATACCTTGTGGCCCATCGGCACTTGATGAAGCATCATCATCATCTGGTAATTTTTCAAACCGCATCGCTTGCAGTTTTCCCCGATCGGAAAAAGTTTTTTGAAAAACCACTGTGTCACCAGAAAAGACATCTTTAATTTCACCTGCTTGGGCAACATTTGCTGACATGCTTGCACCAAATAAAACACTGGCCATTAAAACTGACTTCAATAGAATTTTCCGCATTTTTCGCTCCTGTTTACAATTACAAAAAAGCTAGCACTTACGACAAAAATTGCAATTTAACTCTGGCTTTAAGCTAAACAAAGTAAAAACGGCGATGCTCCCCTGCCGCATCGCCGTTTACTTTTCACACTGAGATTTCCCTGCAATTGACCTTCTGTCGTCCCAACCAGTCAATCGCATCACAGCGCAGTTTTGTGCAACATTACGAGCTAAGTATCCCATCAACACACAAGCTCAAGTAACTGCATGCCAGCAACATAAACCATTTTTATAACAATTAAAATTTGAATCAAATTTTAGCGTAAACAAGTATTTAACAATCCCCGCGCCTGCCCTGCATCCATAATAGACGCAGGCTCTGCAATCACTTTTACGGTCGCTGCAACAATATCACTATTGCGCTCGGCAACATCACCACCCGGCAAATATAAGTTATTTTCAAACCCAACTCGCACATGGCCACCAAGCGAACTGGCATAGGCCGCACATTCAGCTTCGCGACCGCCAAAAGCACACACCGCCCAAGGCAGTTGTCGCCCATTTAACGCTTCAATAAAGGGATCGAGATCAGCAGGTTCAGATTGCTGATTAACGGCATAACGCCCCAAGACAAACAATAAGAACGGGGCAGCAAACGGAATCACGCCTTTTTTTTTCATATCAAAAAACCGCCTCACCTCATCGCCTTCATATAAAATGAATTGCGGCGAGACATTATTTTCCTGCATCCATATAAAAAACGCTTTGGCTTCAGCTTCATTTTCCTGATGAGGAATAATCTCCTTTAACGCAATCGACACAGCATCAGGCACCACATCACGAACCACACTCATTTGCTGTTCAGGCGTATAAATACCCACCGCTTCCGTTGTAATTTGAATACTTAAACGATCCCCAACCTTATTGCGCACCGCCGCAATCACCTGACGATACAATTCAGCATCTAACACATGCCGACCGTTTTCATCTCTCACATGAAGATGAATGGCACTGGCACCCGCATTGGCGCATCGCAATGCCTCATCGGCCAGTTCTGTCGCAGATAATGGAATATTGGGGTGATCGCTCTTTTGTCGTCGCGCACCATTGGGTGCCACCATAATCATGGTTTTGTGAGCTGGTGTCTGGTCCATCATCCTGTTCCGCTGCGTATTTTTGCCATTTTTAAAACTGATAAAACAGCAAACGATGAATGGGATTAGTTTTCAATGTTAAAAGCCAAATTTTTGCCCGTAATTGCAGGTTTTCTGTTTATTTCCCCCTCTCACGCCATGGCCGATGAATTTTCTAAAACATTGGTCACCGCAGCCCTTAAAAGAATAAACCAAACTGTGCTTTATGACCCTGCCTATGTGAAACTGTCCTACCCCATGGGCGATGTTGCAAATGATCGCGGCGTTTGCACCGATGTCATCATCCGCGCTTTTCGCGGAGCCGGCATCGATTTGCAAAAAGAAGTCCACGATGACATGAAGGCTAACTTCTCAAAATACCCCAAACGCTGGGGTGCTAAAACCACCGATAAAAACATCGATCACCGCCGCGTTCCAAACCTGCGCGTATTCTTTAAACGCCACGGCCAAAGCCTGGAAGTCACCAACAATCCTGATGATTATAAAGCGGGTGATTTGGTAACGTGGGATTTAAAGGGCAATAAATGTTGTGTCTTTGCCCGTCTTGCCCACATTGGCATTGTCACAGACAAACGCAGTCCTGACAATAAACGCCCGCTCATTGTTCACAATATTGGCAACGGCACGCAACTTGAGGATATTTTATTTGCTTACACCATCACAGGCCATTATCGTTACAAAGGTGAATAATACTTCAACTTGCTTTTCACCTCCAAGCGCGGCACATTATTATTGTGCAACATTAAAAGCGTTTAGGAACCACAACTGCCATGATGAGTCAGGAAAAGAATGACGAAATCACCCTCATCGGTCCAGATCAACCTGCCGGCAAATTATTACGCCAATACTGGATACCTGCTGCATTAAGTGATGAACTTGAAGACGAACGCCCCGTTGTTCCCGTTCGCTTATTGAGTGAAGATCTTACACTTTTTCGCAATGAAGACGGCAGCCTTGGCCTGATTGATCGCCATTGCCCCCATCGCGGCGCAGATATGTGTTACGGCAGACTTGAAGACGGCGGCCTGCGCTGCCCCTTTCACGGTTGGCATTTTGACACAACAGGCCAATGCCTTGAACAACCTGGCGAACCAGAAGGCTCCACAACTTATAAAAACATTCAAACAACCTCATATCCTGTTGTTGAAAAAAACGGCATCATCTTTGCCTTCATGGGAAAAGGCCCGGCACCTGCTTTTCCAAATCTTGATTGTTTTAAAGCACCTAGCACCCACGTTTTTGCCTTTAAAGGCTTATGGCAATGCAATTGGTTGCAAGCGTTAGAAGTTGGCATCGACCCTGCCCATGCCTCCTTTTTACATCGCTTTTTAAAAGACGAAGATGCCAAAGATAGTTATGGCAAACAATTCAGAGACAATGCGCCGGGAACGAACATTCCCATCACCAAAGTCTTACGCGATTTCCCAAGTCCGCAAATAAATGTGGAAGATACAGACTTTGGCATGCGGCTCACCTCATTGCGTGATCTCAAAAATGGCTCAACCCATGTGCGCGTTACCAATCAGGTTTTTCCATGTGCCATCACCATCCCCATGTCGGCTGAAATGAACATCACCCAATGGCATGTACCGATAGATGATGAAAACTGTTATTGGTATTCCATGTTCACCAGTTTTGGCGCGCCCGTTGACAAACAAACCATGCGCCAGCAACGCTTAAAAGAACACACCCTGCCCGACTATGCGCCAATTAAAAACAAGTCAAACTCTTACGGCTACAGCGCGACAGAACAAAAAACCGAAACCTATACGGGGCTTGGCATGGACATTAACGTCCACGACCAATGGGCATGTGAGTCCATGGGAGCCATTCAGGACCGAACCAAAGAGCATTTGGGCAAAACAGATATTGCGATCATTCATTACCGCCGAAAATTACGCAAAGCCATCGCTGCCGTTGCACAAGGCCAACTCAACGACATCCCAATGGGCGGCCCTGCCGATGAGGTCGAGGCCATAACAGGCCCTATAGCCCTTGATACCATTGCCCCCAATTCCAGTGCGCCAAGCAATGATTGGCAAAGCTCTTGGCAAAAAGCAGATGAACAGCGCCGTAAAAACTGCGATTGGACTTAATCCCAATGACGCAATTTTCTTCCAACTGCTTTGCCTCCAAAGTTCATGCTGAGGAATATTTCACCACAGCCCAATCAGTGATCCAACAGGCACAAGATGCAAAACTGGAAACCATTCGCATAGTTTTTGTCGATCAACACGGCATCACCCGTGGCAAAACCATAATGATCAGCGCCCTTAAATCAGCCTTTGAATCCGGCGTTTCAATGACCACGACATTACTGTTAAAAGACACCTCCCACACCACCGTCTTTCCCGTATGGGAAGATGATGCAGGTATGGGCAAAGGCGTGATGACAGGCGCATGTGACTTTTTAATGCTGCCCGATCCAACCACCTTTAAAATCTTACCTTGGTCGGGGCAAAATGAACCCACAACAGGCTGGATGATCAGTGACGTATTTCAGCAAAATGGCCAGCCTATTCTATACTCCACCCGCAATATTTTACGAAATGCCTTAACGCGATTACACGACAAAGGATTGGAGTTTGTTTCAGGTTTAGAAGTTGAATTCTACGTTTTAAACATCGACAATCCAAACCTGGACCATAAAAATGCCAACCGCCCTGAAGACCCGCCACAAACCAGCTTGCTTAGCCACGGCTACCAATACTTAACAGAAAACCGTACCGATCAAATTGACGAAGTGCTCGAACTGTTACGCATCAATGCTCAAAAACTGGGCCTTCCCTTGCGTTCTATGGAATCAGAATTTGGCCCCAGCCAGTTTGAATTCACCTTCGAGCCTTCCAAGGGCATGGCAACGGCCGACCTGATGGTGCTGTTTCGCAACATGGTCAAACAAGTGTGCCAGCGCCACGGCCTGCACGCCACCTTTATGAGCCGCCCGGGTTTTAAAAGTGCTATGGGCAGCGGCTGGCATTTGCATCAATCTTTGATCGGCCTTGGCAACGGAAAGAATAAATTTATTCCCGCAACAAATGAAGATATAAACGACCTCAACAGCCAATGGATTGCTGGCATCTTAAAGCACGCAAAAGCCAGTTGCCTTTTAACCACCCCAACCGTCAACGGCTATAAGCGCTATACCCAATTTGGCCTCGCACCAGATCGCATTCAATGGGGCCACGACAATCGCGGCGCAATGCTGCGCTCATTGGCAAAAGCTGGCGATAAAGCATCTCGCGTAGAAAACCGCATCGGTGAACCGGCCGCAAACCCTTATCTGTATTTAGCCTCGCAAATCCTTTGCGGCTTGGACGGCATAGACAACAACCTAACCGCCCCCGCCCCTGTTGAAGCACCCTATAGCTCAGATGATACAATGCTGCCCAATAATCTAGGCTCTGCCATCACCGCCTTTAAAACCAGCAAATTTTACCGTCAAGCATTAGGTGATGAATTCGTCGACTACCTCTGCCAAATAAAAACCGCAGAATGGAACCGCTACCTCGGCGCCGTTTCCGAATGGGAACAGCGTGAATATTTCAGTTTGTTTTAATAACCGATAACGCTACCCGCTGCCCCCAATATCTCGCCAACGAACACCCCTTAGCTATCAACCCTTCTGGTCGTCATCCCCACCCTCTCGCCGTCGTCCCTACTTTCGTTGATCCTCCCGTCGACATCCTCCCGCCGTCATCCTCTCGCCGTCATCTTCGGACTTGATCCGAAGATCCAGAAAGTTTGAATTGATTCTAAAATTACGAGGCTTTGACAACCCTTCTGGATTCTCGGATCAAGTCCGAGAATGACGAGCTACATATAAACAACAAAAAACGCGGCACCTTTCAGCGCCGCGTTTGCATTTGCAAAACTACCCTCAGATTTTAAAACATACCCGATGCTGTCAATAGTGGAGCAATCACCAGGCTAACGATGGCCATAACGTTAATCAGAATGTTCATTGCAGGGCCAGAGGTATCTTTAAACGGATCACCAACCGTATCACCCACAACAACAGCGGTGTGCGTGTCGGTGCCCTTACCGCCATGATTGCCTTTTTCAACATGCTTTTTCGCATTATCCCAGGCACCACCGGCATTTGCCATAAATAATGCCATCAGCACACAAGCTAAAAGCGCACCTGCCAAAAAGCCGCCCAGCGCTTCAGCACCAAGAATAAAGCCAACCAAAGCAGGTGTTACAACGGCAATAATACCGGGCAACAACATTTTCTTTAATGCCGCAGTCGTTGCAATATCAACGCATTTTGCTGTATCAGGATCAGCCGTTCCCTCCAGTAATCCTGGAATT
>JALWJW010000097.1:5564-6037 GCA_026996935.1 Hyphomicrobiales bacterium | reverse complement strand
GATCATGCATAGAATTAAGATAGATAAATGTACCATCGCGGTTAAAGGCTCGTTCCTGTAAAATAACAGGAATATCATCAACGCCATAAGTGTTGGGTAAAGATAGGGTTTTGCTTGCCTCATCTTCCACAATCAACATGCCGGCCAAACCACGCCAAACCTGCTCACCAGTTTTCTTGTGGGTATGGGAGTGATACCAGAAGGTTGAGGCTTTTTGTTTTACGGTAAATGATGGAGACCAGGTTTTGCCGGGGGCAACGGTTTGATGAGGCCCGCCATCAGCTTTGGCGGGTAAATGAATCCCGTGCCAATGCAAAGTGGTAACTTCGCCAATATTATTGGTCACATTCAAACGAATCTTTTCACCATTTCGCAGCTTTAAAGTAGATCCCAAAAACGATGCATTGATGCCAAAGGTTGGGGTTTTATACCCTTTAAAAAACTCATGAGTACCGCGCTGCATGTTTAAGTCA
>JALWJW010000097.1:0-5554 GCA_026996935.1 Hyphomicrobiales bacterium | reverse complement strand
TCATAGTGACGAACACCATTTTTCATTTCCCCTTCAAGCATTGCGGGAATAGGTAAAGGGCCAGGCGCATTGTTTGCAGCAAGGGATTTGTTGCCCATAAAGTTGACACCCACAACAGCACTAATGCCCGTTAAAGCGACACCACCAGCAAGGTATTTCAAGAAATCTCGTCGTTGCATAATTTTCTTTCTTTTAGAATTGAGGTGGGTGCACCTTAGACCTTCCAGTAGCAGGAAGCGCAAGGTTGATTGCATTAAACTATTTTCATGATAGACCTTTATACGGGCGAACACAGAAATTCCGTCGCGCTTTGGTTTGTTTTGGGGCTTAAAAATGAATTTTAACATCACTTTATTGGGCACAGGTTGCCCCGCTGTCAGCACCACACGATATGGTGCCGCAACTTTGGTGCGCGCTGGTGGGCAAAACCTCTTGGTTGATGTTGGTTCTGGCGTAACCCAGCGATTGGTCGCGGCTGGTTTAAATGGCGCAGATATTGACGCGGTGCTTGTTACCCACATGCACTCAGATCATTTGATAGACTTCTACCAATACATCATTTCATCCTGGCATCAAAGCCGCACCAAACCGCAAAAGATTTTTGGCCCCAAAGGCATTAAAAAATTTGTTAATGACGCAATGGCTGTTTGGGAGGGTGAACGCAATTTGCGTATTCAGTTTGAACAACGCACCAGCACCACAGCGTTTGAAATTGAGGTATTTGAGTTCGACAGCGAAACCCCCATCATTCAAACCGAGCATCTCACGGTGAAGCCGATAAAAGTCATGCACGAACCCGTGGATCCTGCTTTCGGTTTTTATGTTGAGGCTTCAGGTAAAAAAGCAGTGCTAAGTGGAGATACCCGTTATTGTGATAACCTGATTAAGCAGGCCCAAAACGCTGACCTGTTAATCCATGAGGTGTTCATTCACGGCTGCATGGAGGTAACAGGTACCCGCTCAGCCAAGGGGCTAAAGGCGGTAGAATCCTATCACACGCTTTCAGGCCAGGTCGGCAAGATCGCGGCCAAAGCCAACGTCAAAGCCTTGGCCCTAACCCACATTGTCCCGCCTGATGCAGACCGTGCCCAATTGGTTAGCCAGGCCAAAGCAGACTATGGCGGCCCCGTTATTGTTGGGGAAGATTTAATGCGTTTTGATTTAATCAACCGCCAGGTGCATCATGGCAATACGGCATTTTCATTTTAGCGCTTTCAAAGCCTCAGCAAAAACTTTAAGCGCGTCTTTGCCCTTGGGGGTTACATCATAAATCCCGCGTGACACCCGCTCAAACCATCCATAATGGTTGGCCTGTAATATCCCCGAAGCTCGTTCAACTCCCGTTTTGTTTCGCAAGTCTGCCAATTTGGTCGGCCCGTTTTTGTTGATGAATTTCAAACACCGCAATCCATCCTGGCGATAAGCGGTAATGATCGGTTGGCGTGTCGTGCCTCCCTCATTGGGATCGCCAACCCGACTTTCAAACTCGCGCAACAATCGACCTTCGCGCTTTTTGTTTTTGCGCGGCACATATGGTTTAGGGTCCAAATGAACCTCCACCACAGCATCGTTCTTTTTACGAAAGTGAACACTCATCAAGCCAACACCAAGACGGCGGCACAATTTCAAAATCTCTTTACGATTATTCTTCCACAAACTATTGCGCGCGCCATCTTTGACCGCCGCAAAAGCTAAATACACATTGTCACTCATCGCCAGCCGATCAACACCCTGTAAAATCAACGGCAATGTGAACCCTGTTTTAAGCTCTATAATAATCGGTGCCTCATCCCCGCGCCAGCCCACAATATCACAAGCACAAACCTCTGCCTTCACCTCATACCCTTGTTTTTCAAGGTAGGCTTTGATCGGTGGATATAGATCAGTTTCTTTCAATGGGAGCGGCCTTGTTTTTTTGTGCCAAGAATCATCTGATTATATCTTACAATATAAAACCCAAAACAAATTATGGGATAAACATTCTTGACATTCCACCCCGCTCATGGTGTTTCGACCATGAGAGTCTAGCTAATAATTTTTTGCAAAAAAGGGTGTGCGATGAGCATTGCGTTTACGTTTCCGGGACAGGGCAGCCAGAAGGTTGGCATGGGTAAAGAACTGGCTGAAAATTTCCCAGCCGCAAAAGCTGTCTTTGACGAAGTCAATGATGCCCTCGATCAAAAGCTGACCGTGCTTATGTGGGATGGCCCTGGCGATGATTTGCAACTGACAGAAAATGCCCAGCCAGCGATTATGGCTGTATCGATGGCGGTGATGAGGGTGCTTGAACAAGAGTTCGGTATCACAGTAGAAAACACCGCAAAGTTTGTTGCCGGCCATTCGCTTGGCGAATATTCAGCCCTTGCAGCCGCTGGCACATTTTCATTGGCTGACACTGCGCGCCTATTAAAAATCCGTGGTCGCGCCATGCAGGAAGCAACACCGGTTGGCACGGGCGCTATGGCGGCTTTGCTTGGTTTGGATTTTGAAGCTGCCGTTGAAGTGGCCCAACAAGCAGCACAAGATTTAGGCGGCGATGAGGTCTGTCAGGCCGCAAACGATAATGCGCCCGGCCAGGTTGTCGTCTCTGGCTCAAAAGCAGCAGTTGAACGCGCTTGTGTGATCGCCAAAGAAAAGGGGGCCAAGCGCGCCATCTTGTTGCCTGTATCAGCCCCGTTCCATTGCTCATTAATGGCACCGGCTGCCGATGCGATGGCCGAGGCCTTGGCCAATGTGGAAATGCACAGCCCCAAAGTACCACTTGTTGCCAATATTTCAACAAATCAATTGACCGATCCGATTAAAATTAGCCGAAGCCTTGTCACGCAAGTAACGGGCACCGTGCGTTGGCGTGAAAGTGTTGGCAAAATGGCCGATGATGGCATCACTACTTTTGTTGAATTGGGCGCTGGCAAAGTGCTCACAGGTATGGTGCGCCGCAATGCGCCCGGTGCAAAAGGTCTGGCCATTGGTATGCCCGATGATTTTGAAAAAGCAATCGCAGAATTAAAAGTTTAAAGAGGAAGAATCCATGTTTGATCTAACAGGAAAATGCGCATTGGTAACAGGCGCGACAGGTGGCCTTGGCGCACAAATTGCAACAACATTACACGGGCAGGGCGCAACGGTGGCGTTGTCAGGCACCCGCGAAAATGTGCTTAATGACCTTAAAGACAAATTGGGTGAACGTGCTTTCGTTGTGCCAGCAAATTTGTCTGATCCTGACAGTGTTGAAAAGCTTATCCCTGCAGCTATTGAAGCCATGGGTACCATTGATATTCTGGTCAATAATGCGGGCATCACCCGCGATAATCTATCCATGCGCATGAAGGATGATGAATGGGCCAGCGTCATTGATGTCAACCTCACCGCTGCGTTCCGTTTAACCCGTGCCTGCCTTCGCACCATGATGAAAAAACGCGCGGGTCGCATTATCAACATCACCTCAATTGTTGGCGTTACGGGCAACCCGGGCCAGGTAAATTATGCAGCCGCAAAAGCGGGTATGATCGGCATGACCAAATCATTCGCTCAAGAATTAGCCACCCGCGGTATCACTGCAAATTGTATCGCGCCCGGCTTTATTGAAAGCCCAATGACCGATGAGTTGAACGAAAAACAAAAAGAAGCCATTTTGAAAAATGTCCCTGCGGGCAAACTCGGCGTGGCCGATGATATTGCCGCCGCCGCAGTTTATTTGGCCAGTGAAGAAGCCTCTTATGTAACAGGCCAAACCCTGCACATAAATGGCGGCATGGCTATGATTTAATATTCGTTCAAACAGTAATCCAAGCCTGATTTAACGCCCTTTTCTAACGTGCCCACATGCTCTAGTATCTGCTTGAATAAAGATTCTATGAAAGAACTGGGAGATGTGGGTATGAAAAGAGTGTTGCTGGCAGGTGGTTTGTTGGCCCTTGGTTTTGGGATAAGCGCTGGATCAGGCACAGCTTCAGCCGTTGGCATTTGCAAGTGCGACAGTAAAACCGGTTTTGAAACCGCATGCCTGCCAATCTGCAAAGAAGCCAACGAAAAGACCAGTTTTTTCAGACCCGCTGTTTATTTCGGTAATGACAAAAAAGTCAATGCCGATAAGACCCCGTTAAATGGCACCTCAATGAAGTTTCTATATCTTTCGCACCCGTCACGTGCCGGAATGGAATCATTCCGCAAATATCTGGAAAAGCACCGCAAACTTGCCGAAAGTGAATACAAAAAAATAAAATGGGCCTATTTGCGCGGGCGCGTTGGACCAGAAGAGTTTAAACAGGCAGAAAAAGTGCGCGATGAAGCATTGGTCAATTACTATCACGGTATGCGCGCTTATTTGACCACCCCCAGCCCGAGGTAAAACCCGCGCTGAAACAGTAAGGACAGATTATATGGCACTTGTGTCAATGACGGGATTTGCCCGCCAGGAAGGAACGCTCGATCAATTTAGCTGGGTTTATGAGGTTAAAAGCGTCAATGGTAAAAATCTCGACATTCGTTCGCGCTTGCCCCATGGCCATGAAGCGCTGGAAGTTGAAATCAAAAAACTGGCAGCGCAGTATTTTCGTCGCGGGAATTTTCAGCTTAACCTTCAATTGTCCCGTGAAAATGGCCAAACCGCTTTAGCGGTAAATGAAGAAGCGCTTGAAACCATTATAAAAATTGCCCAGCCTATTCAAAAACGTTTGGGAGATCGACCCATCGCGGTGGAAACACTGCTTGGCTTGCGCGGTGTTTTGGAAATGGCCGAACCACAAGAAAGCGATGAAGCAAAACAAGCCCGTCACGATGCCTTGATTGAAAGCATCAAAGCCGTCTTTAGCCAGCTTGCCGATATGCGCCTTGCCGAAGGTGCGCGCATGGAAACGGTGATTGTCGAGCAGGTCAACATGATTGAAGCCTTAACTATTGCAGCGCGTGATTGTCCTGACCGTCAGCCCGAAGCCATTAAAGCACGGTTTAAAGAAAACATTGAAAAGTTGCTTGAAACCAGCGACCAGTTAGACCCTGACCGTCTCCACGCTGAAGCCATTTTGATCGCTACGCGCGCCGATGTGCAAGAAGAACTAGATCGCCTGTTTGCTCACGTAGAAGCCGCGCGCGAGTTGATTCAGTCTGATGATGCAGTAGGGCGCAAGTTTGATTTTTTAGCGCAAGAATTTAATCGCGAAGCCAATACGCTTTGCTCCAAAGCATCATCACAAGAATTGTCTCGCATTGGTTTGGAACTTAAAACCACCATCGATCAATTGCGCGAACAAGTACAAAATATTGAGTAATAATCAAATGAATGACAATTCAAAAAACAGTGAAACATCGCGCCGTGGCCTTGTGCTGGTTTTATCGTCTCCATCAGGGGCGGGGAAATCCACCTTGGCAAAACATTTACTAGCCAGCGATAAAGATATTCAGATGTCAGTTTCCGTCACCACCCGCCCGCCGCGCCCGGGGGAGGTTGACGGCAAAGACTATCACTTCATTTCGCTGGATAAGTTCAACGAGATGGCGGCCAATGATGAATTGCTGGAACACGCCATGGTGTTTGAAAACGGCTATGGTACCC
>JALWJW010000096.1 GCA_026996935.1 Hyphomicrobiales bacterium | reverse complement strand
TGATGATGTACCCCAATCAACCCCATTTCCCTATGTCACATTGGGGGAGATTGAAACCCGTGACTGGGATACACAAACATCAAGCGGTCATGAGCATATTGTCACCTTGCACGGCTGGTCAAAATATAAAGGCCGCAAACAAATCCAAACCATAATCGCGGCCATTGACGAGGCGCTTGATGATCAAAATCTAACACTACAAGACCATCGCCTTGTCAATCTGCATGTAGTGTTCTGGTCGGCCATGCGTGATCTGGATGGGCGGGCTTATCACGGCATCGTGCGGCTGCGCGCTGTCACTGAACTTATCAATCAATAGGAGAAAAACCAATGGTCGCCCAAAAGGGAAGAGACTTACTTTTAAAAATTGACACCGATGGCAATGACAGTTTTATAACTGTTGCAGGGTTGCGCAGCCATGCGATTTCTTTCAATGCCCAAAGTGTTGACACAACACATCAAGAATCTGCTGGTGCATGGCGTGAATTGTTGGCAGGGGCTGGTGTAAAGTCAGCCAATATTCGCGGTAGCGGTATTTTTAAAGATGCAGCATCTGATGCAAAAACCCGCGAGCTGTTTTTTAATGGCGCCATTAGAAACTGGCAGATTATCATGCCTGATTTCGGTACCGTTACAGGTTTGTTTCAAATAACCTCACTCGAATTTTCAGGCGAACATGACGGTGAACTGACCTTTGAACTGGCCCTTGAATCGGCTGGCGCTTTAAGCTTTGTGAGTGTGTAAAATGAGTTATCCCAATAAGCACCGCGGTGAAATTGTTGCTGAAATTGAAGGTAAGTCATACCGTCTTTGCCTAACCCTTGGGGCGCTTGCCGAATTGGAATCAGCCTATGGCGATACCGATTTACTCTGCCTTGCGCAACGGTTTGAGAAGGGTGAAATCTCAGCCCGTGATGCGATTAAAATCATCGGGGCAGGGCTTCGTGGAGGCGGCAATGAAATTAAAAATGAAGAACTGGCAATGATGCAGATTAATGGCGGCGCGCAAGGTTATTTGGCCCTCGTGGTCGATCTGTTGCAAGCTACGTTCGCCCCACCACAAAACCACAGACAAAATCATATACAATCAAATGAGCCCACGGCGGGAAAGTCTTAAGCGCTGGAAATAATCTTGAAAAATTTCCATGGGCGCAAATGATGAAACTGGGCCTTGGGTTATTGGCGTTATCACCTGGCGCATTCTGGGCAATGACCCCTAAAGAACTTGCCGCAGCGATTGCATCTATTAGCGATGAAAGCACAAATCAACCCATCGAGCGGGCAGACTTTGACAGCTTGCTGCAACGCTTTCCTGACACCTTGCCCGACACCTTAAAAGAATAGATTTAAATGATGAGGAATAAATGGTCGAAAAATTAGACGGCATTGAATTTTCAATAGATTTAAACACCCAGGATTTACGAGCTGAATTAAAAGATTTGAGCGGCCTTGGTCAGCGCTTTGGCCGCACCATGGTTCGCTCATTTGCCGGTGCCCTGACGAGTGGGCGCAAGTTCTCAGATGTCTTGCGTTCTCTTGCGCTTTCACTCTCAGGTCAGGCATTATCAGCGGCCATAAAACCGTTAAGCAATGCGGTGGGCGGCTTATTCGGTAGTATTTTTGGTAGTGCCAACGGCAATATTTTTTCAGGTGGTAAAATCAAACCCTTTGCCAATGGCGGCATTGTCAATAGCCCGACACTCTTTCCAATGCGCGGGGCAACAGGCCTGATGGGTGAGGCTGGCCCCGAAGCAATTTTGCCTTTAGCCCGTGGAAGTGATGGGCAATTAGGGGTCAAGGCCGGCAGCGGTGGGGGCCAGGCGATCACCATCAATATGAGTATTTCCACACCAGATGTGAGTGGCTTCCAAAAATCACAAACTCAAATTGCGGCCATGATGGCGCGCTCCATTCAACGCGGTAATCGCAATTTATAAGAAGGCCCATCATGTCACAATTGTTACCCTTCATCGAACAACAATTTCCCACCGACATATCATTGAAGTCTGTTGGTGGCCCTCAGCGGCGCACAGAAATTGTGACGCTGGTTTCTGGCCACGAACAACGCAATAGCCGCTGGGCAGATTCGCGGCGCTCATACAATGCCGCCATGGGGATGCGCTCCATTGCTGATCTTCATTTGGTTGTTGATTTTTTTGAACAATGCCGTGGCCGGCTTTACGGCTTTCGCTGGAAAGATCATGTTGATTATTCTTCAGGTATTGCAGGCGCACCGATCACGGTCAGCGACCAATTGATTGGTGATGGTGATGGGGCAACAGCAAATTTTCAACTGATCAAAACCTATGGTCAAAATGAAAATAAATATGTCCGCGCCATTACAAAACCGGTGGAAAATTCGGTATTGATTGGTGTTGATGGCGTTGTGCAAACGCAAGGGCCAGACTTTACGGTTGACTATACAACAGGCCTTATCACATTTGCTCAAAACGCAATCCCACAAGCAGGATCGCAAGTCACCGCCGGTTTTGAATTTGATGTGCCTGTGCGCTTTGATGTCGACCAGATTGAAATCAGTCTGGATGCGTTTAAGGCGGGGCAAATTACCGACATTTCAATTATCGAGGTGAAACAATGAAACCTTTACCAGGCGGCTTACAAGACCATTTGAATGCAGGTGCTACTACCATGTGCTGGTGCTGGAAATTGCAAACCCTTGATGGGCGCGTCTTTGGCTTTACCGACCATGATAATGACCTTGAATTTGACGCAACCCTGTTTGAAGCATCAAGTGGTTTTAATGGGAGCGAGATCGAAACAGGCCTAGGTTTCAAGGTCGATAATTTAGAGGTTGAAGGGGCGCTGTCTTCGTTGAAACTGAACGAAAATGATTTGTTTGCGGGGGTGTTTGACAATGCTCAGGTGGAAATCTGGCAAGTCAATTGGCAAGCCTTATCGCAACGTATTTTATTGCGCAGTGGCAATTTGGGGGAGGTCTCGCGCGGGGATAAAAACTTTAACGCTGAAATTCGCGGCCTGTCCCATATTCTAAACCAACCACAAGGACGGTCATTTCATAAAACCTGCGATGCAAAACTGGGTGATACAGCCTGCAAGTTGGATATTCAAAACCCCGCTTTTTCGTTTACCGCAAGCGTTGGCACGGTCCAGTCTGGAAAACGGTTTTTTATTGATGGTTTAAGCGACAAGCCAACCGATTGGTTTGTTGATGGAAAGCTTACATTTTTATCAGGGCAAAACACAGGGCGCGCCAGCGAAGTCAAAGTACACCGCGCCACCAAAGCAGGTGTTGTGATTGAGTTGTGGCAATCAATGCCTCAAGCGGTCAACCAGGGCGATGATTTTTCAATCACCGTTGGCTGCAATAAAACATTTTCAATGTGCAAACAAAAGTTTTCAAACAGTATTAATTTTCGCGGCTTTCCCCATATGCCTGGCAAAGACTTTGTGACCTTTTATCCCAATCGTGATGATGCCAATAATGATGGTGGTGCCATTGTTGGATAACACTATACAAAGCCAGATTATCAAGGCCGCACATAGCTGGATTGATACCCCGTACTTGCATCAGGCCAGTATTAAAGGGTTGGGCTGTGACTGCTTAGGTTTGGTGCGCGGCATATGGCGTGAGGTGTTGGGAAATGAACCGCAAAAAACGCCACCTTATACGCCTGATTGGGCCGAAAGTGGTGGCCGTGAACAACTGGTGGAAGCAGCAAGCCAGCATATGAAACGGATTGAAGGAAACGCGTACCTGCCCGGTGACATGTTGGTTTTTCGCTGGCGCAAGCATTTGCCCTCAAAGCATCTGGCAATCGTTGCAACGCCAACCACAATGATCCACGCGCAAGAAGGGGCAAAAGTGTGTGAGGTGGTGATTTCCCCATGGTGGCAACGCCATATTTCCCACGTTTTCAGATTCCCTGAAATACCCAATAACGCATTGAAAAACTTTAACCAGAAAGGGCACAACATTTAATGGCAACTCTTGTCTTACAAGCTGCAGGTCAAGCCGTTGGTGGATTTCTTGGCGGCCCTGTTGGGGCCATGCTCGGTCGCGCTGCGGGGGGTATTGCTGGATCAATATTCGATCAGGCTCTATTTGGCTCAGGCAATAAACACATCCAGGGGCCACGGCTCAATGATCTGCAAATCATGTCTTCCACCCAAGGTGCGCCGATCCCTAAAATATACGGGCGGGTGCGCATTTCAGGTCAAATTATATGGGCCACACGCTTCCATGAAGTTGCCTCTACCCGCTCGCAAAAGGCAGGGGGAAAAGGCTCTGTTATCAAACCGAAAACTAAAATAACCGAATATGCCTATTATGCCAATTTTGCGGTTGGCCTTTGTGAAGGGGTCATTAACTCAATCGGGCGCGTGTGGGCCGACGGTAAAGAAATCGATATAAGCCAATACACCTGGCGTTTGTATAAGGGCGATGAGGATCAGTTACCCGACAGTTTATTGATTGCCAAACAAGGGCCAGGCAATGCACCAGCCTATCGCGGCACGGCCTATATTGTTTTTGAGAATTTACCCTTGGAGCGCTTTGGCAATCGCCTGCCGCAATTATCCTTTGAGGTGTTTAAGTCTTTAGATGATATCGAAAGCAAAATCAGTGCGATCAATATTATCCCTGCCGCCACTGAGTTTGGATACGACACCGACACGGTAAGCCGCACCGATGGCTGGGGCGGCAGCATCAGTGAAAATTCTCACACTGTATCGTCTCGCTCTGATTGGTCCGTATCGATGGATCAATTGCAGGAAACTTGTCAAAATATATCAAAAGCATCACTCGTGGTGTCATGGTTTGGGGATGACTTGCGCTGTGGTGAAACGCAAATCATGCCGCGGGTTGAAACCAAAGACAAACAAACCACACCGCATATTTGGAGCGTTACTGGCAAGACACGCTCCGGCGCTCAAGCCGTCTCCCAAATTGATGGGGTTGCGGCCTTTGGCAGTACGCCAGATGATGGTTCTGTGCTGCGGGCCATTCAAGATTTAAAATCGCGCGGTATTGAGACTGTATTTTACCCATTTGTGATGATGGATATTGCGGCAGATAATCAATTGCCCAACCCTTATGATTTATTGAGCAATCAGCCAGCCTATCCATGGCGTGGTCGCATCACCTGTTCACCCGCACCCACGGTTGCTGGAACACCTGACAAAACAGCCGCAATCACGACCCAAACAGATGATTTCTTTGGCAATGCCCAAGCATCAGATTTCCACATCTCTAACGGTCAGGTGGTTTATGCTGGTCCGTCTGATTGGGGGTATCGTCGGATGATTCTACATTATGCTTTTTTGTGCGAAGCAGCAGGTGGGGTCGATGCGTTTTTAATTGGTTCAGAGCTGCGCGGTCTAACGACCCTGCGCGATGAATTAAACAATTTTCCAGTCGTGGATCAACTCGTAAATCTGGCACATGATGTGGCGCAGATTTTGCCTCAAACTAAAATTTCCTATGCGGCTGATTGGTCGGAATATTTTGGTTTTCACCCTGCCGATGGATCAGGTGATGTGTTCTTTCATCTTGATAAATTGTGGGCTAGTAGCGATATCGATTTTATCGGTATCGATAATTACATGCCCTTGTCTGATTGGCGCGATGGTTACGATCATTTAGACCTGCAGGCAGGGGTGGGTTCTATTTACCAGACATCGTATTTGCAAAGCAATATTGCAGGCGGTGAGGGCTATGATTGGTATTATGCCAGCAATGGCGACCGCGAACTGCAAACCCGCACACCGATCACCGATGGTGCCTATAATAAGCCGTGGATCTATCGCTATAAGGATATAAAATCATGGTGGCAAAACCCGCATTTTAACCGCCCCAATGGGGTTGAAGAAAGTCTAGCAACAGATTGGATACCACAATCAAAGCCTATATGGTTTACCGAGATTGGTTGTCCTGCCATTGACAAAGGCACCAATCAACCGAACGTGTTTTATGACCCCAAATCGGCTGAAAGTCAGCGGCCTTACTTTTCCAACACGCAGCGCGATGATTATTTACAGCGCTGTTATCTGAAAGCCACGCTGGATTATTGGTCAACGCCTGGAAATCATAACCCGCACTCAAATATTTATGGGCAGGAAATGGT